>JBDTJJ010000211.1:0-2722 GCA_039935895.1 Bacteroidia bacterium
GGCGCTTTTCAAATGCGCTTGCAAAACACATCGTTTAAGTTTGAGTCTTCTTTTATGGAAGAACATTTTAATGAAAATTATATGGAGTCTGAAAAATATCCATACTCAACTTTTAAAGGAAAAATAAACGAAAAAGTTGATTACACAAAAGATGGCGAGTATCCAGTAACCTGCACCGGCACAATGGATATGCACGGCACCATCAATCAAATTACTACATCGGGCACATTAACGATTAAAGGAAAAGAAATTACTATTGTTTCAAAATTTAAACTAAAACCAGCCGATTATAAAATTAAAGTGCCCTCACTTTATGTAAAAGAAATTGCCGAAGAAATTGATGTGGACATTACTACTGTAATGGAACCTTACGTTAAAAAGTAAAGCTATTTTTTTAAATCTATATACTTTTGTAATTCAGTTTTTACAGAATCACTCATAAAAATATTTATAATTTCTTTATAGGTATTTGGGTTCTTTACTTGAGTTAAAACTTGTTTTGAAAAAGCAACTTTTGTTTGCTCACTCGAAAAACTACCAAGTAGTTGTTTGATTTGCGAAATACTAAATGAATTGTTTTTTAGCATAGAAATTGCCATGCTAAGTTTAGTTGCTTCGGTTGGTTGTGCCGCAATGCTATCTAATTTATTTTGAAAAGTAGAAGTAGCTGTAGTTTCTGTTGGTATATAACTTGCATTATTTGTTGTCAAAGTAGAAGTGGGTGCAAGTGTTACCGCTTGTTGCGTTTGTGTATTTTGATTGGCATCAATTTCATTGCTTTTCTGCGAAGCTAAAAACCCATCTATTTCTTTTTCCGAAACATAATCTAAAGTATGCTTTTTCTTTCCTTTTTTATTTAATGCAAACACACATTCTTTGCCTGTCCTAAAAAAAGTAATGGTAGAATTATGGTCTTTTATTTTCTTGTTCTCAAAAATAACTTTTACCTGATATACTTTTAAATCTAAACCAACAACCCGCACGTTTGTTTCCGGATTTTGATTTTCCTGTATCCCGTTTAATATTAACGTAAAGCGTTCTCCTTCGTTACAAAAAACAACCAGGTTATTAATTACTTGTGCTTTTACAGTTAGTTGAATGACAAAAAACAGCATTGCTAATTTCAATTTCATAGATGTGAGTTTGTTAAACAAATATAAGTATTTCGGCTTATAACGTAATAATCGTTAAACTTGCCATACAACAACAATGAAATCAAAGTGCTTTTCTTTTTTCCTTTTAATGACGATTTTTTCGCTGAGAAATAGCTATGCACAAGATACTTCCCTCATTAAAAAAATTCCGGAAGTTAAAACCTGGTTTTCTATACCGCATAAAACCGCAGGACAATTATTTATGTGGCCTCATCGCATTGTTGCTCTTGAAATTACAAAACCTCGAGCTATAAAATACGATACAAGCTATATTCAATCGTACTCTAAGCGCTTTGTAGTTACTTTACCCGTATCAACACGCTTTTTGCAATTTAGTTTACACGATATAAAGAGCGGAAACAGATTAGCTTTTAACCCCAATATGCAATATAATTTAGGCATTAGCGTAAGTTCGCGCTGGGCAAGTTTTACGGTAAATGCAGTAAAATTATCTAACAGCAATATAAATATTAAAGGCCAAACAAAGTATAAAGATTACCAGTTTAATTTTTATGGACGAAAAATTACTACAGATATGTTTGTGCAATCTTATTCAGGCTTTTATATTGGTAATTCAAAATCATACGCCGCTTATACAGGTGCAAATAAATATGCTATTCGTAATGATGTAAATGCATTAAATATTGAAGTAAGTAGTTATTACATCGTTAACCACAAAAAGTTTTCTTACCGTAATTCTTTTGGTTTTACAGAGCGACAGAAAAAAAGTGCGGGGTCAATGTTGTTAGGTGTTTACTATTCTTATTTTAATGCCAACGCAAATTCTGGTTTAGTAACCCCTCCTTTTAGAAGTAGTTTTGATCCTACTTCTTATATCAGCAACGCTGCCACGCAAAATTTTGGATTAAACCTTGGCTACATTTATACGTTTGTGTATAAAAAGTTTTATGCAACCGCATCGCTTGTGCAAGGTATTGGTGGAGAATATGCAGCCTATAAAAGGGATGATAATACAAACTATTTTAAATTGGTTGCCGGTGGCGGAAAATTAAATATTCGAACCGGTTTAGGATATGATAACGGCAGATATTTTATCGGCACGATGGGCATTTTCGATTATTTTTTATTCAACGGTAATTTAAGCACCACGTTTAATTATACTTCGGGTAAATTTATGGCTTACGTTGGTTATCGTTTTTCTGTTTTAAAAGACGAAAGGAAAATGCTTCGTAAATTAAAACTGATCGACTATTAATCCCCTTCAAAACGCCATCTTTTTAATAGTAGCTTTTACGTATATTTGCATCGAATTTTAAAAGCAAATAACACATGCAAGAAAGTATTTTAATTTTAGATTTTGGTTCTCAGTTTACCCAACTAATTGCGCGCCGTGTTAGAGAACTTAACGTGTATTGCGAAATTCATCCCTACAATAAAATCCCAGCAAATATTACAGATTTTAAAGGCGTTATTCTTTCGGGTAGTCCGCATAGCGTAAGAGAAGCAGATGCTCCAAAACCAGACTTATCTAACATAAAAGGGAAACTTCCATTGTTAGGCGTTTGTTATGGCGCTCAATATTTAGCGCATTTTTTTGGCGGAGAAGT
>JBDTJJ010000212.1:0-4039 GCA_039935895.1 Bacteroidia bacterium
CGCTCTGTACCAATAATAGCTAAACCACCGGCTTCTTTTACACCTTCACCTAATTTAATATCCGTACCACGGCCAGCCATGTTGGTTGCAATAGTTACGTTACCAGCCCAACCTGCTTCAGCTACAACTTGCGCTTCTTTTTGGTGTTGCTTAGCGTTTAATACGTTGTGTTTTATGTTGCGCAATTTTAACATGCGACTTAATATCTCTGAGTTCTCAACCGATGTTGTACCAACCAAAACCGGACGCTTAGCTTCTACTAATTTTCCAATCTCGTCAATAACAGCATTGTATTTTTCGCGTTTAGTTTTGTAAACATAATCTTGCTCATCTTTACGAGAAATAGCACGATTGGTTGGAATAACAACCACATCTAATTTGTAAATATCCCAAAGTTCTTGTGCTTCGGTTTCGGCAGTACCCGTCATACCAGCTAATTTGTGGTACATACGGAAATAATTTTGAAGCGTAATAGTTGCATACGTTTGTGATGCAGCTTCAATTTTTACATTTTCTTTGGCTTCAATGGCTTGGTGTAATCCATCACTGTAACGACGGCCATCCATAATACGACCAGTTTGCTCGTCAACAATTTTTACCTGATTATCCATTACCACATACTCATCATCTTTATCAAATAATGCGTAAGCTTTTAGTAATTGTTGGATGGTGTGAATACGTTCTGATTTTATAGAAAACTCTTGTAACAGAATTTCTTTTTTGCGCATTTTTTCGTCCGGAGAATCGGCTGATTTTTCAATATCTGCAATTTGATCTCCTACGTTTGGAATGATAAAAAAATGTGGATCTTCACCTGAAGCAGTAATCAGATCAATTCCTTTTTCGGCCATATCAACCGAATTGTTTTTTTCATCAATTACAAAATAAAGTTCGTCATCTATTTTAGGCATCTCTTTTTGAGAATCTTGCATATAATAGTTTTCTGTTTTTTGAAGCAAAGCACGAACACCTGTTTCACTTAAAAATTTAATAAGCGCCGAGTTTTTTGGCAAACCTCTAAATGCACGTAATAAGGGTATGCCGGCTTCTTTTTCTTTTCCTTCGGCAAATAATCTTTTAGCATCGGTTAAGCAAGTTTGCAAGTATTGTTTTTGCACGCTTACTAATTTTTCAATACGTGGTTTTAGTTGTGTAAATTCATGTTTATCACCTTGTGGCGTAGGGCCGGAAATAATTAACGGTGTACGAGCATCATCAATTAAAACCGAGTCAACCTCATCTACAATAGCAAAATTGTGTTTGCGTTGAACAAGACCATCAGTATTGTGCGCCATATTGTCACGCAGGTAATCAAAACCAAATTCGTTATTAGTTCCGTAAGTGATGTCTGAATTGTAAGCAGCCACACGCTCTGGCGAATGTGGTTCGTATTTGTCAATGCAATCAACCGTTAAACCATGAAATTCGAATAAAGGTCCATTCCACTCAGAGTCACGACGAGATAAGTAGGTATTTACCGTAACTACGTGCAAACCTTTGCCGGATAATGCATTTAAGAAAATAGGAAGTGTAGCCACTAAAGTTTTACCCTCACCGGTAGCCATTTCGGCAATTTTACCTTGGTGAAGTACGATACCACCAATTAATTGCACATCGTAATGTACCATGTTCCAAAGCACGTCGATCCCTGCGGCAGTCCATGTGTTTTTCCAATGCGCAACGCCATCAATAATTTCTACATTTTTTGCGTTTGGATGACGTTTAATGTAGTTAGCATCAATATCTCCCGCTTTAATTTTAATTTCGCCTAACGAAAAACGACGAGCCGTTTCTTTACAAACCGCAAATGCTTCAGGTAAAATATCGTTTAAAACTTCTTCTGTTTTTTTATCGATTTCTTTTTCAAGTTCATCAATTTCTTTGTACAATGCGTCTTTGGCATCTACATCCATATCGATATCTTTTTCGATACGAGATTTTATTTCGGCTATATCTCCGTTTTCTTTGGCTGTAAAATCTTGTATTTTTTTACGCAGAATAAACGATTGCTCGCGCAAGGCCTCATTAGATAAGGCTTCCAGCGTTGGATATATCTTTTTAATTTGTTCTACAATGGGTTGGGCTAATTCTACATCTTTTTGAGATTTAGTGCCAAATAATTTACTCAGAAATTCAAACATAGTGTGCGTTTATTCGTGTGTTAATCTATTTTTTTTGAGGTGCTCATGTATTCGCTACGCTCGGCTTAATAAGTTGGCGAAGGTACAAAAATTATTCCCTTACAGGTAAAAGGGTTTTTTAGCGCTATTTTGGCAGTATTTGTATGCAATTATGTGTACTGCATTAGGATGGTGGCTGAAAACCTTTCTTGTACTCGAAAAAGCTTTACTGCGAAAAGCCTACTTCGGCAAGCTCAGTATAAACTTGGCGCAGTAGATTTATCGACTTCGCTCGAAATGACAATGCGCCAGAACGCCCATACTTCGACAAGCTCAGTATAGCAATTAAGAATTAAACCCTTTTTCTTTTAAAAACAGATTCCACTCATCTAAAGTTTTACCTTTTAGTACGCGTGGAAATTTAGTTTGTGCAGTAATTTTGCCTTTGGTGTGTAATAAAAAATCCATAAATAAATGTTCGGGCAGGGCTTCTACAAAAAGATCTTTAAGGGCAGAAATTCTTTCTACACGATAATCATCATTTAGTATTTTTAAATGTGCATCTATTTTTTGTCGAAGTAAATCGGTGTCAATTTTTTCATCAGTCGCCACATACCATTTATGCGCAAACAGGCTTTGGTATTTTACGCCGCACACACAGTATTCATTAATTTCTAAATTCATTTCGGCAGTAGCTAAGCTAAGCGCCTTGTTCATATTATCTACGCTAAGGTGCTCGCCACAAAGACTTAAAAAATGTTTTGTACGACCGGTAATTTTAATTTCGGCATTATCAACCGAAGTAAATTTTATAACATCGCCAATTAAATAACGCCAAGCGCCGGCACAATTACTAAGCAGTAAAGCATATTCTTTTTCTTCATCAACTTGATTAATAGTTAATGTTTGAGGATTTTCTTTTATGTTTCCATCTTCATCAAAATTAACATCGGTAAAAGGCACAAACTCAAAATAAATTCCGTTATCGGTAACAAGTTGCATTGGTCCGCCAATATTTTGATGGTTTTGGTAAGCGATATAACCTTCGGATGCCAAATAAGTATCTATAAAAGTAAGCGGTGTTTTTGTGAGTTTTTCAAACGTATGTATGTATGGGGCAATGGCTACACCACCACTAACATAAATGCGTAGGTTTGGCCAAATATCATGTATAGTTTTTACGTTATAATGCGCAATTATTTTTTCGAATAAAATTTGCATCCAAGCCGGAACGCCGCACACCGTGCCAATATCCCAATTTTTTGCATTGAGAACCATTTCTTCTAATTTGGTATTCCAATCAGTGTATTTAGAAATACGCGGCCCTGGTTTATAAAAAAACTGAAACCAAAATGGAATGCTTCCAGTTGTAATGCCACTTAAATCTCCTTCAAAATAAGTGCCGTTATAATTTAAATGCGTGCTTCCGCCAATCATTAAAATACCTTTACTAAAATGATCTTCGGGTAAATTAAAATGGGCGGTACTTAAAATTTGCCTAACGCCAACTCTGCGTATAGCTTTAAGCATATCTTTTGTAACGGGTATGTGTTTGCTGGATGCTTCGGATGTACCAGAACTTAATGCAAAATACTGGATTGGCCCAGGCCAAGTTACAAAGGGCTCTCCATTTAAAGAACGATACCACCAGTTTTTAAACATACTGTTATAATCGTGCACGGGTACGTTTTGCGCAAAGGCTTTTACTAAATTATTTTCGTGAAGGAGTTCTTTAAATTTATAATGCTCGCCAAAAGCGGTAAACTGCGCTTTTTTCATCAACGATTTTAAAACATAAGCTTGTTTTTTAAAAACACCTTGATTGCGGTTAAGCTTGGGTATTTTTTCACCAATTTCTATGGTTTTTTTTATAACTTTTCCTAAGAGCGTCATTTGCTAAACAAAGATACTATCAAATA
>JBDTJJ010000213.1:0-8665 GCA_039935895.1 Bacteroidia bacterium
ATGTTAGCGCGTTTTGGCAAAGCATATATGCCTAAGCCGGGCGGAGATAAAATTGGACGCAGAAGGGTTGATACACACTTTTTAGGTTTTGAAAAATTAGGTGCTGAGTTTATTTACGATGATGTAAACGAAATTTTTAAGGTAGAAGGTAAAAACCTGCGTGGTGGTTATATGTTGCTTGATGAAGCATCGGTTACAGGTACTGCAAACATTGTAATGGCAGCCGTTTTGGCCGAAGGCATTACGACTATTTATAACGCAGCTTGCGAACCGTATTTACAACAATTGTGTGATATGCTTAATCGCATGGGTGCAAAAATTACTGGGGTTGGTTCTAATTTACTAACTATTGAAGGCGTAAAAAAATTAGGTGGCACCAAACATCGTTTATTGCCCGATATGATTGAAATAGGCTCTTTTATTGGGCTTGCAGCCGTTACACAATCTGATATTACGATAAAAAATGTTGCTTACGACAGATTGGGTGTGATACCAAATATTTTTTCTCGTTTAGGAATTAAATTAGAACGCAGAGGTGAAGATTTACACATCCCAGCGCAAGATCATTACGAAATTGATACGTTTATTGATGGCTCTATCTTAACCGTATCTGATGCGCCATGGCCAGGCTTTACACCCGATTTAATAAGCATTGTTTTAGTCACGGCTATACAAGCAAGAGGCAATGTACTTATACATCAAAAAATGTTTGAGAGCCGTTTGTTTTTTGTAGATAAACTAATTGATATGGGCGCACAAATTATTTTAAGCGACCCTCACAGAGCAGTGGTAATGGGCTTAGACAGGCAAACACAATTAAAAGCTATTCAAATGGCATCGCCCGATATTCGTGCAGGAGTATCTTTATTAATTGCTGCTTTAAGCGCAAAAGGTAAGAGCACCATGTTCAACATCAATCAAATTGATAGAGGTTACCAACATATTGATACAAGGCTTAACGCCATTGGTGCTGAGATTGTACGTAAATAATTTTTTATTTTTTGGGACGTTACCGCGTTTTCTAAGGTTCGAGCACAGCCTAGAACTACAAAAATGAGATAATCTACAATTACTTCTCCACTTCGTGCGAAGTGAGCGTTAGTGTTTTAGCTTCCAGTCTTAATTTTTATTGAAACGAGTAAAAAAACAAAAAAACCGTTCATTTTTAAGTGAACGGTTTTTTATTTGAGTTTTATTTTATCACAGAAACTGTTCCATCAAAATCATGTTCTTGGTTTTTTTCATCTCTTAGTTGCACTTTCCAAACATACACGCCTTCTTGCACAGTATCGCCACCTTTGCCTTTAAATGTACCATCCCAACCTTTTTCTAAATTGTCAGATGTGAAAATTAATTCACCCCAGCGATCAAAAATCATAATGGTATAATTTTTTATACCAATGCCGGTTCCTTTAAAGGTTTCATTTGTTCCGTCGCCGTTTGGTGTAAACGCATTTGGAATGTAAAAGGTATAAGCAGGATTTATTTTTATAGTTTCTTCGATAGAATCTCTGCAGCCAAAACTATTAGTAACCACTTGCAACACGGTATAACTTTGTGCATTATCACTTGTAAACTCATGCGAGAAACTTGGTTGTCCGCTTACCACAAATCCATCCGAAATAAAGTAAAGATAGTTGGTTGCACCTTGCGCTTCGTTTATAAAATTTACCAAAGGCTCTGCAATATCAGCATTGGTAGGTGTGTACGTAAATCCAGCAATTGGTTTTGGATAAACTGTTACCGCATTATTTAAAGTGAACGAAGAAGTACAGCCGCTATCTGAAATAACCATTAAGCTAATATTAAACGTTCCGCTATGAAAACAGTGCACTGGCGAGTTTTGTGTAGATGAAACTGAGTTGTCGCCAAAATTCCATAACCAATGTGCAATGCTGCCACCTTGCATGGTAGAATTGTTTATCATGCCCACACACATATTATCAGGACACCCTTTTGTTTGCGATACCGCAAATGCAGCTGTTGGGGTTGGGTTTACATGCACTGGTTTTTTAATCACATTCATGCAACCATAAATTGTTTGCACTTGCAGGGTTACTAAAAATGTGCCGGCACTTGCATACGTATTAGTTGGGTTTTGAGAGAGGTTATCAAACGTACCGTCGCTGGTATAATCCCAATCCCAAACGCTTATGTTCCCGCTTTGCGAAACAGAAGCATCTGTAAATTGCATAATTTTAGTTAAGCAAGCAGAAGGCGCTGTAAAATTTGCAACAGGGTTATAATAAACAACCACTGTTTTTGTAGCAGAATCTACACAACCATTATTTGAAGTTGCGTGAAGTGTGCAATTAAAATTTCCGCCTTGTGCATATACATTACTTGGGTTTTGTGTGGTGTTATCAATGCTGCCGTTGCTGGTAAAATCCCAACCATAAGAAGCAATACTTCCCGAAGAAATATTGGATGTATTACTAAAAACACTTGCCTGCATTTGACAAACAGGAACTGCTGAGAAATTAATAACTGGTTTTGGATACGCCACTACGTTTTGATTAAGTGTTGATACACAACCAAAATTACTTGTCTCGGTTAATGTAATGTTATACGTATTAGCTGCTGCATAACTATGTTGCGGTGCAGTTTGCGATGAGTTTGTACCATCACCAAAATTCCAAACACTTTGTACAATATTTCCGTTTGAAATAGTTGAGTTGTTGGCAAATGTAAAATTGCTTCCTGCACAGGCATTGTTAACCGAAAATACAACGGTTGGATTTGGATTAACTACAACTGTATTTGTAACACTACCAAAACAACCCATAGAACTTGTGACTTGTAAAGTTACCGAGTATGTTCCATTTGCAGGATAAATAGTATTTGCATTTTGCGTATTGTTATCAAATGTACCGTTGCTGGTATAATCCCAAGCCCAACTATTTATTGTTCCATTTTGCGAAGTAGATGCATCAGTAAATTGTGTAGCAACTCCGTTACAAACAGCAGGCGAAGTAAAGTTTGCTATTGGATTTAAATAAACAGTAACCGTTTTTGTAAGAGAATCTTTACAACCCATGTCTGAAGTCGCGTGCAAGGTGCCATTAAAATTTCCGCCTTGCGAGTAGGTATAGTTTGGATTTTGTGTGTTATTATCAATCACACCATCGCTGGTAAAATCCCATGCATAGGAGGATATACTTCCATTTCCAATTGTTGATGTATTATTAAAAACACTTGGTTGTAATTGACAAACCGGAGCGGCAGAAAAATTGACTACAGGTTTTGGATAAGCAATTACATTTTGATTTAACGTTGATACACAACCATTGTTACTTGTTTCAGTTAATGTAACTGCATAGGTATTTGCAGGCGCGTAAATATGTTGCGGCGCTGTTTGATTAGAATTACCTCCATCACCAAAACTCCAGTTGCTTTGTGTAATTGTTCCGTTTACAACATTAGAGTTATTGGTAAACGAAAAATTACTTCCTGTACAAGCATTATTAACTGCAAACACAACCACCGGGTTTGGATTTACCGTAATCGTATTTGTAATTACATTTACACAACCTTGCGCGCTTGTAACCTGAAGCGTTACAGAGTATGTTCCGCTTGAGGGATAAATAGTATTTGGATTTTGAGTTACGTTATCTATTGTTCCATCATTTGTAAAATCCCAATTATAAATACTAATTGTTGAACCAACTACAGAAGATGCATTATTAAAGTTAGTAGCAAGCCCCTGACAAACTGCTGGCGCATTAAAATTAGCAACCGGCAAATTATAAATGGTTTCTACATGCATTAAACTATCTTTGCAAGTATTATTATCTGTAACAGATAACTGAATGTTGTAATTTCCGCTTGCTGCATACGCATGTGTTGGATTAGCTAACAAAGAAGTTGTTCCGTCTCCAAAAGCCCACCTTGTATTTGTTATAGTGCCTCCTGCAACAGTTGAATTGTTTGTAAAGTTGACCGTATTAGTTGCACAAGCCAAATTAAAAATAAATTGCGCGTTTGGTTTTGGAAACACGGTTACGTTTTGCAAGGTAGTATCACTACAACCATTAGTTGAAAACGCAATCATTGTAGTTGGATAGATGCCTGCATTTGCATAAGTATGTGTTGGAGAATAAACAGTTGAAATTCCTGCATCGCCAAAATTCCAAAAAGAAGTTAAGCCAACTCCTATAGATGTATTAGTGAAGGCTAATTGATTACTACATGTTTGATTGGTAGTTGTAAATAGTGCCGTAGGTGCTTGGATGCTGGTTACACTAAATGATATAGGCGACGAACAACCAGTAACGGTTGTAAGTAACACATTATACATACCGCCTGCATTTATAGTAGCACATGATGTTCCGCCTCCATTCACAATTCCGGGCCCAGTCCACGTATAAGCTGCAAAACCTGTTGGAGCGCATATTTGAGCGGTGCTATTAGAGCACAAAGCATTGTTTTGTATAATTTGAAATGATTGACAAGAGCCATCCACGTAAGCATAACCAAAGTGTCCGCCCAAAGCGCAATCATACGTAGTAAAACGAATGGTAACATTTTGTCCTATATATGCTGTCAAATTTACGGCAACGGTTGTCCAAGGTTTAAAAACTACATCTGCTTGAACCGTAGAAGTCTGAAAGCCCGGAATTCCCTGTCCGGCAGCTACATCATAATACGTACATGGAATTTGATTTCCGTTTGAATCAACCATTTCAATGGTAAAAGAAGGTTGTTGGTTTTGCGGATGTCCTGGATCTTCTAGCACCACAGCATATTTATAACTATAATTACTGTTGCTGTTGGTTACTAAAAATGTTTGCTCTATTCTATCGGCAATACCGCCGGTTAAAGCATCTCCAAGTCGTAAAGAATTATTTCCGCCCGGACAAACCACTGGAAATAATCCGTAAGGATCTGTTCCTCCACCTGCTGTTATGGCCTGCGCGCCACCTGCCGTAGCGCAACAACCAATTGCATTGTAAGCAGGGTTGTAACCTGTAGAAGGATTCCAACCGGTTAAATTACCCTGCTCAAAATCTACATTTGTACAAGCCGCCATGGGTGAAGGCGGGGGAGCTGGTTGCCTGTTTGCTTGTTGAGCCACATTTTTATAATCTTTTCTCCATGAAGTAATGTACTCGTCATAATCTTTCATGCTAAAATTATGCTGAACAAAAAAGGCACGTGCTTTTTGTTCATCTGCTTGCTGCGCATCGCTAATCATCAATGATGAAGAGGTTGCAGGAGCTTGCGCCAAAAGGTATGATGACATACCCAACACACAAATTAGAAGTAGATTTTTTGTTTTCATAATTAAACGTTTTAGAGTGGTTATTTTTTAACTTTTTCATAGATGATTTTATGTTTTGAGGTTGAGATTTGTTATTTATACGCGGAGAAAAAAATAAGGTTCAAAATAACTATCAACCAATAAATAAAATTCGGTTCATAAAAAAATGTAACCTAATAAATTGGGTTTCGTAAAACCGAAGTTTGTTTTAGTAATTTCAGCAAGTAAAATAGTGCTATTTAAAAAATGAGATTAAAATTACCCGAAATATATTTTACTATGCGGAGCTACGTTGTAATAGCTGCATTGGTACTTGTATATTTATTGGGCTTTCTACATGTTTTCTTTTACCATTTGGCAAATATTTTATTGCTGTTTGTTTTATTGCTTTTTGTATTAGACATACTAATTTTATTTAGAAATAAAAACGGCTTAAGCGCAAAACGCATTACTGGAGCCAAACTCAGCAATGGAGATGAAAACGTAGTAAATATTAAAATTGAAAATAATTTTGGTTTTAAAGCACAAATAACTTTAATAGATGAATTACCCATTCAATTTCAAATTAGAAATTTTGAACAGAAATTCATCATACAAAGCGGCAAAGAAGTTTTTGCTAGGTACTCGCTTAGGCCTGTTCAGCGCGGGGAGTATTACTTTGGCGCTATTCGTGTTTTTGTTGCATCATCCTTAAATTTAATTGAGCGTCGTTTTTCTTTTGAACAAGGCGTTATGCTTCCTGTATATCCTTCGTTTATACAAATGCGTAAGTACGAATTGCTCGCTATTCATAATAGATTAACAACAGGAGGCATAAAAAAAATACGACGAATAGGACAAACAGCTGAGTTTGATCAGATAAAAGAATACGTTGCCGGAGATGATATACGCAGCGTGAATTGGAAAGCCACCGCTCGTAGAGATAAACTGATGGTAAATAAATATCAGGATGAAAAATCGCAACCGGTTTATTGTTTGGTTGATATGGGCAGAAACATGAAAATGCCTTTCGAGAAAATGGCTTTGTTAGATTATGCCATTAATGCATCATTAGTTATTTCAAACATTGCGCATATAAAAAATGATAAACCGGGCTTGATAACTTTTACCCATCAAATACACACCCATGTTGCGGCAGAGAGAAGGAACTCGCAAATGAAACGTATTATAGAAACGCTTTATAATCAGCAAACAAATTTTACCGAAAGTGATTACGAAAGATTATACATGCACGTAAAACGTATGGTTAATCAACGAAGTTTGTTATTACTGTTTACTAATTTCGAATCATTAAGTTCTTTAAAGCGACAATTAAAATATTTAAAGCAAATTGCCAAGCAGCATTTATTAGTAGTTATCTTTTTTGAAAATACAGAATTAAAAACAGTCCTTACTAAAGATGCAGAAAACACCTTTGATATTTATTACAAAACCATTGCCGAAAAATTTGAATCTGAAAAGCGACTAATTATAAAAGAGCTTTCTGCTTATGGTATTCAGAGCATTTATACAAGTCCGCAAAATTTATCGGTTAATACGATAAATAAATATTTAGAGTTGAAAGCACGAGGCTTGGTTTAAAATTATTTAGGAGTTTCTACTTTATTCAATTTAGTTCCATCCCAGTTAAGTCCATTGCTTTCGGTAGATTTGTCATTTTCATTATGCATAAATCCTTTTAGATTAGCGTCAAAATCTTTGTCTTTAAATTCATCGGGTAAAGCATTATCTATTATGTTTCTTTCCCCAATAATTATCCAACTTACTTTAGTTGTTGATGTTCCGTTAGCATTTTCTTTAATAATTAACTTATTACCTCTTAACTCAACATATACCCCATTAGTTTGTCCTGTTGGAGTTGCTACTATAGTTAAATTTTCTTTTGATGTAAATTGATCTAAAGTAGTTTCATCTAACACGACTGTTGCAACTCCATTTTGCATAGTAGCAAGCCCGTGTATTTGCAGATCTGCTGTTGCAGAAGCGGGTGTATAATTAACAATGGTTTTATCATCTGCGGTTTTTGTAAGCTGCATGATAGGTTGGTTTACAATTGTTTTTCCATCTACATAAAGAGAAACTCTTTCGCCTTTAACGGCTAAGCCATATATATTACCCCTTATCCAACCGCCAAATAAATCGCCATAAGCACCTAAGCCAATGTTTGCTGCATTGTCTGCCCCATCTGCACTCATTCTACCGGTTCCGTTTCCTGCCGCTGTTGTTGCATATACTCCATAATTTACTGAACCCACTTTATTTCTATAACCTAAAGCACCCCAATCTCCCGATGGAGAATAATAACCAATTACACCACCACACGGATTTGAATGCCCACTGATCTCACCGTGCACAGCAAAAGCATAGCTTGGGGTAGTAGTGGGTAAATTAACCTGTGCTCCAACGGTATGATGAGATTGTGTTATATCAAAACCTGTACCTGCAACAGCCGCAGGTGTGTTTAAAGCATATACTGTTGAATAACTTACTTTACCCTTAGAGGTTGCGCTAACTGCATTACCTGTGCCATCGCCGCCACTAACATCAGCTGTAATAGCATTTGATCCAGAACTTGAATTGGTAACTATTGCCACTATCGCATCGGCAGTAGTAGATTTGCTTTCAGCGTATATCGCATTTCCTGTACTTGAGCCTGTAACAGAAGAATAAATGGCATGCAAGGCGCCTGATGTTGTTGAGGATAGATAGGCGTTTGTATTACCGGTACTATTAACCATTAAGTTGGTCTTAGAGTTTCCCATTCTAAATACCTCGTTATTACCAGCTTTAAAAACTACATCATTAGCATCAGTACTTCCCATAAAATTTGTAGCAGCCGTTGTACCTAAATTACCACGCAACGCCCAGCCGCTTAAAAAAGGAAGCCAAGCCGCAGCTGCATTACTGTAGTAATAAAACCCTATGCCTTGTGTACCCGCATCTGTTTGATATACTAAAAGACCATCTTGAGTTGCTGTTACAGTAATAGCGTTTTTTTGCGCATTGGTCATTCTAGGGACTAAAAGCCCACCACTGGTAGATACAATATCAAGCATAGCAGAAGCATTGGGTGTGGCACCGGTACTGTTAATGCCAACATTTTGAGCGAAAATATATTGGGTTAAAATAATAAATAAGCAAAATAAATAGATGTTTTTTTTCATAGCCTTCCGCCCGTAATTAATAACAAACAATTAAATGTAATAATAGTAGCTAAGTTAATAATACTTTAAAAGAAAACAAATGAATATACTATTAATAAAACCTTACTTTTACACCATGTTTACATCAGACCAGTTGAAAGATCTTCTGGAGCGCTCGCGGGCGTTGAGGAGGCATCTTTGACATCGATAGCAAGCTTCACGAAATAATACAGGAAGAAGAACGAACTCTTGCACCTGATTT
>JBDTJJ010000214.1:0-5539 GCA_039935895.1 Bacteroidia bacterium
CATAACGATGAAAATTTAGATGTTTTTACAGGCATTTGTACTTGGTATTATAAAAATGGAAACAAAAAATTTGTCCGTAGTTTTAATGAAAAGGGATTAGAAACTGGTACTTCTCAATATTATTACGAAAGCGGTAAACTTTGGAAAGAAATGGAATATACCAATGGCCAAATTGCTAACGGAAGATATAAAGAGTATAATGAAGACGGACAAATCAGTCGCATTTTTGAAGAAGATTTTGACAATAATAATAACGATTGGGATTTATACACCAGCGATAAAACATCTTCTAAAATAAGTAATGGCGTTTTAGAACTTACTTCTTATGTAGCAGATGGAACAGCACGTTATATTAGTTTACCAACCAATGCACAAGAGTTTACTTTAGAAGCTGAAATAAATTTAGAAAAATTAAAAGATGGATCTAAAGTTGGATTAATTTTTGGCTTTAAAGATTGGCAGAATTACAATTACTTTTTAATTACGTCTTCTTCTTTTTATATTGGTTTTGTATATGAAGGTGTAAGCTCGGTTACTACAAACAATACATTTACTAACGACATTAAAAGAAAGTTAGTTAACAATATTAAAATTATTAGCAATGGCGAAAAAAATATTTACTCGATAAATGGAGAAATACAATATACCGCGGATAGAACCAAAAATTTTGGCAGCAACATTGGTGTTGTAGTAAGCGGCAAAACATCGGTTGATATTAATAAACTTATTTATAAAGAAATTGATTTTAAATCGACTGGCGTTACCACATCTAATGCAGATTTAGATGTTAAGGCAACTGGCTCCGGTTTAATTTTCTCTAAAAGCGGGTACATTTTAACTAACTACCACGTGGTAGATGGTGCCAATAAAATATTAATTGAAATTAATAACGCAGGTGTTTCAAAAACATACAACGCAACGCTTGTGCAAAAAGATGAAGATAATGATGTGGCTATTCTTAAAATTAGCGATGATAACTTTAAACCATTAACAGATATAAATTATTCTTTTAAAGAAAGTGGCGGTGTTGATGTTGGTGCAACGGTATTTACTATTGGCTATCCTTACGCATTATCGGGTATGGGCAAAGAAGCCAAATTTACGGATGGAAAAATAAGTTCTAAAACAGGTTATAACAATGCTATTAATACCTATCAAACATCTATACCGGTGCAACCGGGCAATAGTGGTGGACCACTTTTTAATGAAAAAGGACAATTAATTGGTGTAGTTAATGCTAAAGTAAAAGGCGCAGATAATGTATCGTATGCGATAAAACTAAACTACGTAAAAAATCTTATTGAACTATTGCCGGAAACTGTTGACTTGCCTGCCAGCCAAGTTATAGCAACTCTTACGTTAGAAGAAAAAATAAAAGTTCTTTCTGATTATGTTGTCTTAATTAAAACAAAATAAACCTTTTTATGAAAATTTTACATACCGTATTTTTTATTTTGCTTTTATCAAGTAGTAGTTTTGTTTTTTCTCAAAATCATACACCAAATGAAGCAACAGGTTTGCCAAATGATTTAGACAGCAAATATACTCCGGATAAAAATTCATTGCTTAATGCTAGTAGCGATGTTTATAATCCGGGCTCAAACAATCCTGACGCAACCACAATTAAAAACGTGGTTACTTTTGATATTGTTAATTTAGGAAGAAGCCAAGCCACTTTTTATTATGAAAGGGCTTTACACAAAATGCTTTCGGCGCAAGTTGGTATAGGCACAACGTTTGCTAAAGATCAAATACAACAAACTTTTATACCTGTAGGAATAACTCTTTTTGCTAATAATAACAATTTAAATTATAATAATAATGGAAACAGTTCACTTTCCTTAACCGATATATTAAAAAATAGTGCAAATAATAAACTAGGTATTTTTTTAGCAGCAAGCTTAAAAATATATGTAGCCGGTAAGGCACCAAAGGGTGTATTCTTTCAGGTTGGCACCACTTATGCTGTTAGTAATCTTCAGCTTACAGATAACAATTCCAGTGGTTATTCGGTTATTAATTCAAACGGTACCGTATATACAACATCATCGCCTGCTAATATCATCGTTAAAAATCTTAATTTTAATTTTAATTGGGGCTATCAGTTTATAGTTGGTGTTGGCAAAGTTAAATTTGTAAATACAGTTTATGCAGGTATAGGACTTAAAAAAATTACTTACACAAATGTTGGAGAGGGTAATTCTATTTATAATAACAATACCGGGAATTATTCATATTCATACATAATTGATGGCAGCCAAAGAACAATTATTGTACCAAGCATGATTTTTGGTTTTTCTATTGGCTTAGGCTGGTAAATTTGTAATCTTATCTAAAATAATAAATGAAAAAAATAATTATAGCACTTGCCTCTGTATTAATAGTAAATTTAATTGATGCACAAAACCTCACTGGAACTTGGTCTGAAAAAGAAATATACTCTAAAAAAGGAACAGGTTTTCACGATGAATTTGTAGGAGCAAACTCAAAATATGTATATAGTAGAAGTAGAAGTGGCGGTGGAAAAACGTATTTAGTAGCCCATGATAAATCAACTATGAAGGAAGCAGGTTCTGTTGCACTGTTTGACTTAAAAGCAGCTAAAGCTAAAGATCCAAAAAAATACAAAGGGCTGAGGTATTATCAAACAATTGTTTTTGAAAGCACGATATACGTTTTCTGGGTAATAGACAGTAAAACAAAAGATGAACTTTTTGTAGAAAGTTATGATAATAAACTTAAAAAAATAAATGCGCTTAAAAAGGTATATGAGTTAAATTCAGCTAAAACTGATTTGAGAAAAGCTGAAATTTTTGCCATGGGGAACCAAAAGGCGGGAGAAAAACTTATTATTGGTGGAGAAATTGCTACGAATGAAGGTCAAAACATTAAAATGGAGTATAAAATTTTAAATTCAGATTTTACCTTTTCATCTGCAAACCAAGTTACACTTCCTATTATAGCAAAAAAAGGCAAGCTTCGCGGCATTGGATCTAAAAGAGGAGCGGATGACTTATCCTGTGATTATGAATTTGGAGATGATGGGAATTTACACCTTAAAACATATATAGATATTTCGGACGAAGAAAAAAAAGAACTTAAAAAAACTGCTAATACGGTTGAAGAAAAAAAAGCTTTAAAAAATACTTCTTACGCTATTTATTCTGTTGTTGATGTAAAAAATGGGAAGATTCATTCTTATAGTATGAAGGCTGAAAATAAAAATATTTTAAATTTTGATTTTAATATTACTCCAAACAGTATTAAAGTTTTTGGTTTTTTTAATGATATATTAAAAGGAGGAACTGTAAATGGTATTTTTAGTGCATCAGTAGATTCCAAAACATTTGAAATATCTAATCTTAACTTTAATTATTTTACAGCAGATCAATTAAATACCCTGTTTGCCAAAGACAAAGAAGAACAGAAAAAAGTATCTGAAAAAGCATCTAAAAAGAAAAAAGATAATGCAGAGTCATTAGGAGGAAACTACGTAATTGAAGATGTACAGGCTATTGATAAGGATAATTTATTGCTTTTTTGCTCTAGTATGTATAACTATCAGGTAACCACTTGTAACAGCAAAGGTCAGTGTACAACTAGATATTATTGTAGAAAAGACAATGTTACTGTTTTTAAATTAAATAGCACTGGTAATATTGTTTGGGCATCTAACTTAGATAGAAGAAAAACGTATAATGGTTGGGATATTTATGATGTAAACGTAATTAAGTCAGACAAAAATTTTTACATAACCTACGGCAATGATTATAACGTTTTAGTTGGCGAGGCCAGAAATGGAAAGAATAAAAAGCAGAAGAAGTCTAAAGACCAAAAAAATGATAGATTAGAATATGCTGTGATAGATTATAAAACGGGAAATCTTCAAAGAAAAGAATATGTTGTTAATGCTATAAATGCTAAAAAAGAAGACATCAAGCGAGTAAATGTTTTAGATATAGAACCTATTGATGATCAGTTTTATATGAACTTCTCTAAAAAACAATTTGGGTATCTTTTTACTAGAAAAAAATATGGTTTTATGGGTAAAATTTCTGCATCCAAGTAATATGTAGAATTAAAAAATTAGAGCTTTTGCATTAATTTGCAGCATCTTTTTATTTCATCATCATTTCTTCTCGCAATTTTTTTGGCAACCCATCTACAATTAATTGATATGAATTATCTATCCATTGTTTAATTAATTTTTTGCTGACTGTGCCATCGCAAATTATGGTGTTCCAATGTTGTTTATTCATGTGGTAGCCCGGCAACACGCAACTGTATTGCTCTCGCAACTCAATGGCTTCTTCGGGCTTGCACTTTACATTAAACTGCAACGGCTGACTATTAATACCTGAAAGTAAAAAAAGTTTATCCATCACTTTAAAAACTAATGTTTCGTTACCAAATGGAAACGATTCTTCTACAAAAGGTTTGGCCAGGCAATAAGTTCTAAGTTCTTCAATATTCATATTTCAAAAATAAATATTTAGTTAGCGCATTGTTTAAAAAACAAATTAAAATTGAATAATAAAACTCCGTTACGTTGTAATTTTGGAAAGTGAGCCAATTTGAAAGAAACAGTAATGTGTTGCAAAAATATATACCCGAACCTGCCGTATCTATTATTGCCGCTTGGATTACCGAATACGATTTTAAACTTAAAATAAAACGCGAGCGTAGCACTAAATTAGGCGATTATCGTTCTCCGTTTGCAGGGCAAAACCATATTATTACCGTAAACTATAACTTAAATAAATATGCTTTTTTAATTACATTGGTACACGAGGTTGCACATTTGGTAACATTTACAAAACATAAAAACAATGTAAATCCTCATGGAGAAGAGTGGAAACAGCAATATAAATTATTGATGAAACATTTTTTGAATACTGCTTTTTTTCCGACGGATATATTATTAGCGTTGCAAAAACATTTTTTAAGTCCGGCAGCATCAAGTTGTAGTGATGCTAATTTGCTGCGCATTTTAAAAAGATACGATGAAAATGGGGAGCAAAAAACATTTATAGAAAGTATTCCTGAAAAAACTATTTTTAAATATAATGGGGGACGAATTTTCGAAAAAGGAGAGCGTATAAGGACTCGTTATCGTTGTAAAGAAATTTCAACAGGAGCTATTTATTTATTTCATGCTTTAGCTGAAGTTGAGCCTGCTTAAAAGTTAAACTAGTATTCCAATAATAAGCACATCGTCAATTTGCTCTAAGTTGCCTTTCCAATCTATAAATTTCTGTTCTAGATATTTTTTTTGCTCTGGCATAGGCATGTGTAAACTTTCTGTAATAAACTCTTGTAGTTTTTTATATTTTAATTTTTTTCCATTAGGCCCTCCAAATTGATCGGCGTATCCATCCGAGAAAATATAAATCTTATCGCCTTTATCAAGTGATAAAGTGTGGTTGGTAAACGAAGTAATTTTTTCTTCCATAAACGCACCAACAGGATGTTTATTGCCTTTAAGCTCTGTAACAGATTTGTCTTGTTTAAAAATGTAACCTCCATTAAACGCGCCGGC
>JBDTJJ010000215.1:0-6719 GCA_039935895.1 Bacteroidia bacterium
CGACCAAAGTTTGAAGATTACGACCACTATGTAATTAGCATCATGAAAATGTTGTATCATGATGACGTAGTGCATAGCGAACATTTAAGCATTTTACTTTTTAAAGATACCGTTATCTCGTTTCAGGAACCAAACGGTGGCGATGCTTTTGATATTGTTAGAAATCGTTTACGCCAATGCAAAGGGCGCATACGCAAAATGCAAGCCGATTATTTAGCCTACTCCTTAATGGATGCTGTGGTTGATTGTTACTTTAAAATTTTAGAAAAAGTTGGTGAGCGCATAGAACAATTAGACGAAGAAATTACGGAATCTCCACAACGAGAGGCGCTGGTTAGGTTACATGATTTAAAACGTGAAATGATTTTTTTACGCCGACAAATGTGGCCTGTAAGAGAGCTTAGTAATACCATGATACGCAGCGAAACCGAATTAATACGTGATGTTAATGATGCTTACCTGCGCGATTTACAAGACCACATTAACCGCTTATTAGATTCTATTGAAGGTTACCGAGAGATGCTATCCAGCATTATGGAGGTGTATTTAAGCAATAACTCTAACAAACTAAATGAGGCTATGAAAGCCTTAACGGTTATCTCGTCTATATTTATACCGGTAACTTTTATTGTTGGTGTTTATGGTATGAATTTTAAATACATGCCCGAAATTAACAGCCCCTATGCTTATGGCATTGTTTGGGTAGTTATGATTATTGTGATGGCAAGCATGGCACTTTTCTTTAAACGAAAAAACTGGTGGTAGGTTAGTGATTGCTTACCTTCAAAGCATTCTTCTCCCATGCTCCGCAGGATTTGTAATCCTGCGGTAATTACTCGTTCTTCAGAATTTGCAATCCTGCGGTAATTATTAAGTTATGTTAGTTATTTTTGTTAGATGCAGGGTAAAAAGCAAAATATTAAATCAGATAAATCTTACTTTTTACCCCATGCTCCGCAGGATTTGTAATCCTGCGATAATTACTCGTTCTTCAGAATTTGTAATCCTGCGGTAATTATTAAGTTATGTTAGTTATTTTTGTAAGATGCAGGGCAAAAGGCAAAATATTAAATCAGATAAATCTTATTTTTTAACCCTAACCGTAGTTAATTGGGTAGATGTATTTACAAGAAAAAACCACAGAGATGCTATCATACAATCTCTAAAATACTGCCAACAAGAAAAAGGCTTACTTATATTTGCTTACTGTATAATGAGCAATCATATACACATGATTGTAAATACAAACGACCCTTTTTTATTACAAGATACTATGCGAGATTTTAAAAAATTTACGTCAAAAAAAATAGTAGAGCAAATACAAAACGAACCGGAAAGCAGAAGAGAGTGGATGTTACATTTATTTGAAGACTAGGCGGATAAAAGCAAAAAACATAGTTATTATAAATTTTGGAAAGAAGGCAATCATGCTATAGAATTAATTAGCGAAAATTTTACATGGGATAAAATAAATTATATCCACAACAATCCGGTAGAAGCCGGGTTGGTTAAAAATGCGCATGATTGGGTTTATTCATCAGCAAGTAATTATCAAGAAATGGAAAGTGTGATTGATGTTATAGTTTTGCCTCAAAAACTAATGAACTTTTAAGTGAAATAAAACAAATACAATATGCCGCAGGATTGCAAATCCAGCGGAGCGAGTTATTGTTATGGTAAGCATGGCGCTGTTCTTTAAACGAAAAAATTGGTGGTAGGTTAGTTTAAAAGAAAAGGATTTTGTGTTTTTATAGGTAAATGATTTATAATTACCAGCGATAAGAAAATTTGTTTAATAAATTTGTAAAATGGTTTTACCTTTTAAGTTTAAAAATAAAATAAGAGATTAATTATTCAGCAATAAATGAGAAAAATAATTTATATAATATTATTTTGCTTTTTCACCTTTAATACAAAGGCACAAATTATAGCAGGTGATAGCACAAGTATAAATGTACAATACAGTAATATACCTGAAACGAATTGTGGTGCGATGACACAAATAGATTTAGATAATGATGGGGCTAAGGATATTTTATTTTACTTAGATGCAGAAGAAGTAGGGCACACTTCTCTATACAACTATGACTATATGGGACAAGCTTTACAAAACAACGTGCAATTTTTTATTACAAGTGGAGGAGATTGTGACAGTTCATCTCTTAATTCAGTTATTAGTATAAATTTAAACTGGGGCAGCGGAATAGCGAGTGGATATGGTAGAAGCCTTGCTTATTACGATGGACAAGATGGAACGTGGACAGGAACATTTGCAAGTCCTAAAGATAATTTTATGGGGTTTAGAATTATTTATCCTACTGATACTGCTTATGGTTGGATATTAATTGGTCCTTATGCTGATTCAATAAAATCATTTGCTATACAAAAACTTATTACGGGTATGAAACATGTTACAGCTAACAATACACAACTAAGTATTTATCCTAATCCTACTCAAAACATCTTACAGGTATCAATTACCTGTAGTAACGAAATAAACAGTATACAAATTATTGATGTGTTGGGCAAAGAAATACTACGTACAAATGAAAATACGATTGATGTAAGCAGCTTGCAAGAAGGTATTTACTTTGTTAGTGTAAAAACAAGTGAAGGCATATTAACTAAAAAAATAATTGTTCAACGTTAATTAATAATTACCGCTTCGGGTTGTTTAGCCATCATTTTACCAATTGGTTTTGCAAATTCAGATAGGTTGTTCTCTATTAAAAAAGTTTCGAAGGCTGTTTGGTTTTTAGCCGAAATGGTAATTAATAAACCACCATTTGTTTGTGGGTCGCAGAGGGTAAAGAAAGATTCTGCCCCAATGTTTTTTACTTTCTTTTCAAAGCTATTCCAATTACGGTAAGCATTATCGGGTATCATCATTTTGGCAATATACTCTTGCAAACCGTCTATAAGCGGCACTTGGTTATAATCAATCTCTGCGGATAAATTGGCTCCTTCGGCCATTTCTATTAAGTGGCCTAATAAACCAAAGCCGGTAATATCTGTCATAGCAGTTACGTAAGGCAAGTCGCCAAGTACTTCGCCCAACTTATTTAATTGCGTTAACTGATTTATAAAAGTTTGTTTATGTTCTTCTTTTAAAGTTTCTCTTTTTAAAGCCGTGGCTAAAATACCAACACCTATTTTTTTTGTGATATAAATTAAATCTCCTTCTTGCGCAGTAGAATTTTGTTTTAGATTTTTAATATCAACCAAACCATTAACCGATAAACCAAACATAGGTTCGAGGGTATCAATGCTGTGTCCGCCTGCCAAGGGAATACCGGCTTCATTACAAATTGTTCTAGCGCCATCAAGCACACGCTGCGCAAGTTCTACAGGTAATTTATCTACAGGCCAACCCAGTATGGCAGTTGCTAAAATGGGTTTTCCGCCCATGGCATATACATCGCTAATGGCATTGGCTGCGGCAATTCTTCCAAAATCGAAAGCATCATCAACAATGGGCATAAAAAAATCTACGGTGCTTATGAGGGCTTGTCCGTTACCAATATCATAAACAGCGGCATCATCTTTTGTGGTGTTTCCTACCAGTAAATTTTTAGTGGAGACCGTTTGTATGTTAGATTTTAAAATATTTTCTAAAACAGCGGGGGCAATTTTACAGCCGCAACCTGCACCATGACTATACTTAGTCAGTTTTATTTCTTCCATATTCATTTTATAAATGAGTAATTAATTCTTTGGCAATATGAGTTGTATCTAATTTTTCAAAAGATAGATGCGTAACCGTATTGGGTTCTCTTTGCTCCACACCATGATTGTACGATTTATCATAATAGCCCAAACATATCTGGCAAGTAGTTTCTAAATCATTAGTATCTAAAGCAAGTAAGGCGTTTTTAGTTTGCAGATGTCCTAAGCGCTTGGTTATTTTCCCAATAGAATCTCTTAATTGTTCGATGGAAAACTTACCGTATTCTTTGGTTAAATACGTAACCCGTTCGCTAAAAGAAACATCGATGCAAATTGTTTTTGCGGCTCGCATTTGGTTCCATAAACCTTCAGGAATAACTTTATTGCCTATCAACCGGCTTTCATCTTCTAACCAAATAGGTGTAGTTGCATCAAGCATTTGCAAGTTAATGGCTAAGGTGTTTTCAAATTGTTCTTGTGTTGGTTGTTTGTTTTCTCCTAACGAACCAAAGGCAGATCCTTTATGCGAAGCTAATTTTTCTAAATCTATAACTTGCTGATTGAGTAGAATTAGTTGCTGCAATATTTCTGTCTTTGCACTACCTGTTTTACCGCCCAAAATTTGCAAATTGTACTCTCTTTTAAAGGTGCTTAAAGCAAAATTTCTAAAAGATTTATAACCGCCTTTTAAAGTATAAACTTTAAAGCCATAGGTTTCTAAAAGCCAGGCAACACTGCCACTGCGCATACCACCACGCCAACAATGTACCAACACGGTGTTGTTTTTTACAAGCGCTTTTACTTTAACAATAATATCAGCCATTTTTGGTCCGACAAATTCCAATCCTTTTAAAATAGCAGGTTGCTTGCCTTGTTGTTTGTAAAGTGTGCCAACAACAATACGTTCTTCATTTGTAAATAAGGGAATGTTTATAGCGTTTGGTATATGTCCTTGCTCAAATTCACTTGGCGTGCGCACATCAACAACCACGTTGCCTTGTTGGGCAAGGGTTATAAACTCTTGTATTGGGGCTACGGTTGGCAATTACTTTTAAGCAAATATGGGCATTTAAAAATCAAAAACGTGTATTTAGTGTTTCTTAGATTATCTTTGAACAAAATTAATGATTGATTGCAAATGATGAGTGAAGCTAAGCGTATTGCTTTTGTTATAAATCCAAATTCGGGACCTAAAAAAAAGGAAAACATTGTTGATGTTATTACCAAAAACATTTCTCCCAACATAGCTTACGATATTATTTTATGGAAAGATAAAAACGGTTTCGAAGAAATAAAAAAGCAAATTACATCGGGCAAATACACTACCGTTGTTGCCGTTGGTGGAGATGGCACGGTAAACGAAGTAGCTAAAAACCTAGCTAATACCGGTATTATTTTAGGAATTATTCCGCGTGGGTCGGGCAATGGTTTATCGCGTAGTTTGGGTATTCCTCAAAAAGCTATTGACGCTTTAAAAAGAATAGAAAACGGGACTATTAAAACGATTGATAACGGCGTAATTAACGGTCATTTTTTTACCTGCGCTGCCGGCATTGGCTTTGATGCCCATATTGGAAAGCTGTTTACAAGTAGTAAAACACGCGGCTTAATGTCGTACATAAAAATATCTATCGCACAAATTTTATCGTATCGCGCTAAAGAATATACTATTGAAATTAACAACGAAATAATTAAAACAAAAGCATTTTTAATTGGTTTTGCCAATGCCGGACAATACGGTAACGATTTTTACATTGCACCCCAAGCCAAAATGGACGATGGGTTGATACATATGGTTATTGTAAAACCTTTTAACATTTTTAACTCACTTAATATTTTAGTTAAGGTTTTAAAAAGAGAAGCGCATTTATCTAAAAAGATTGTAACTTTAACTTCAAACAAAATTAAAATTAAAAATTTAGCCAACGATGCCATACATTTTGATGGCGAACCCGGAGTTATTGAAACCGAATTAGAGGTAACTATAAATCCGCAATCGCTAAAAGTTATTTGTTAGGCTACCATTTATAAACACATGTTATGAAACACGCAAACATTATATGGTTTGAAATACCGGTAAAAAATTTAGACAGAGCTATTGTTTTTTATTCTGAATTATTAGAAGCTCCGATAGAAAAACGTAAACTTTACCAAACCGAATACGGAATTTTTGATAAAGAGAAAACGGGTGTTGGTGGTTGTTTAGTCGAAAAATCAACTCATATTGGAAATGGTCTTTCGGTATTCTTTTTTGTCAATGTTTTATCGGATGCGCTTGATACGGCTCTTTCTTTGGGTGGAAAGTTGGTAACACCTAAAACGTTATTAAAACATGTTGATGCCAGCGGAAAGACTATTTTAGCGCATAATATGATTGATAATCAAGTTGGTTATTTTGCCGAGATTTTAGATAGCGAAGGCAACCAAATATCTTTATACTCGCATTATTAAAGCATATTTTGCGTTAGGGATTGACGCGAAAAGCTTTTGCTGTAATCAGTAAAACTTGAAGCAAAAAGCCCGACGGCGCATAAGATTGATTCACTTTGTTCGAAATGACGAAGAGCCGGAACGCCCAAAAAGATTTATTTAAAATTTAAAGTAAGGCTTAAACCTGCACTTAAAGGCTTCGGACTTTGTATGCAAAAAGATGCTTTAGGTGCAATGGTTAAACTGAGTTTATCGCTCATATCAAAAGTTCTAAAATGACCATCAACATTGGCATCTATAATATTTAAAAGATACACCAAGCCTGCACCAATGATGCAAAAATCTAAATATTTTCGGGCATCTAACCTTATTTGATTTACATCGCCTACTGAATTATAAGCATATTTATCATTTTGATACGAGTTTAAATTAGCTGGAGAGCTATATCTAAATAGAAGTTCTTTATGACAAGCCTGAACTTTTGTGTTTTCTATCCCAATTAACACTCCAAATCCTCCCAAGGCAGCATAAATAATAGGCATTTTCCAATATTTTTTATTGTAAGCTTGCCCCATGCCCGGTAAAATAGCGGAGTATAAAGATGCACGATTAGCTATTTTATT
>JBDTJJ010000216.1:0-10491 GCA_039935895.1 Bacteroidia bacterium
GGTATAGTCCAGTTGTAGCCTGTGGTGTTGGTTGTTGCCGCAATGCTATACGTTTGCGTAGTACCTGCACAAATTGTGCTTAAACCACTAATTGCACCTGCTGTGCCCGGTTTAGGTAAAACAGTTACGGTATAAGTAGCATGAGTTATGTTATTTACACTCCATCCGTCATTTAAAGTTACGGTTATTACCGCCGTACCGTACTGCCCAGATGTTGGATACATATATAAATATCCATACGTATTAGGGCTAGAATAAGAAACGGTTGGGTTTGGAATTAAACCGGGATTATTTGATGTAGCCGTTATAGTAACATTTTGATTTTCGTTAGTAGAACCATCCGAAATACCTGATAAAGAAGCTATGGTATAATAAGCATCCTGACAAACAGATACGTTAGATATGGTTGAAATTGTCGGTGGAATATTGGTGGTATTAAATGTATATGAACCACAAGCTTCATAATTTCTGGTGTTTAAATTATATAGCGTTGTTGTTGGATCTGATCCATTTGCATACTCATACTCATAAGCTTTGTAAGCGGTAGCGCCGGCCAAAGCGGTAATATTAACACTTGCAGCCGTTCCGGCATATACAGCGTAAGCTCCACCTATATACGTACCACTACCATACGTTGTTGATGGTGTGTAATAATAACCTTGTATAGGATTACTAGCCGATGCACTTGCCAAAGAAACAGTTATAAGTTTACCATCTCCATTTCCGTGTGTAGCATTAATAATAGCAGACGAGTTTGTAATGGAAGAAACTCCGGTAATAGCCCCACATGTGCTTGGCTGCGTTGCCACTGTATTAAATGCAAGTGCACTTTGGCTGTAATTGGGATTGTAATAATAAATATTAAGAAATGCATTATAATTATATTCGTAAACATAAGCATCATAAGCTGTATTTAATGCCAAACCATATACATACACACTATTACCTGTGCCTTTGTAAACAACATAATTATCTACAGCATTATTTACAGTAGAGCCGCTACCATAATTTGGGCTTGCTGTATAGTTTGTGCTGTTGTTTGTTGGAACATAACCACTACTGGTATTTTTGCGAACTACAACCATACAGTTTTGTCCGTTTCCGCGAGTCCAACTAATAGTCATACCACCACCTGCATACTTATAACTAAGCTGCGTGTTAGATGCTTCAACAGTTGGAGCTTGAGCCTGCATTTGATATGAGGCAAAGAATAGGCCAATAAAAATGATAATTGAAGATAAAAGTTTTTTCATTGTTTAAAAATTTAAGAGTAAAAATATTAATTTTTTAAATACACACATAGTATTTGTTTATAAGACGACAGATTTGTGTAAAAGGTTGCACCTATAAAATATTTAACAAAAAAAAGCCATGCCTTTACAGCATAACTTTGATTTTTAAAAGAAATAACAACCTAATTAGCTACAACAACTTTTTTAATTATAGATTGATTACCTGATAGTATAGTTATAAAATACACTCCACTATTTTCAATCGTTAAGTTTACTTTTTGATTAGCTGGCTTAATGTCATATATCGTATTACCCAACATATCTGTTACTTTAAACGCATCCATTTTTTCAAAAGATGAAACAGTTATAGCTCCATTTCCTGGATTAGGATAAACCGCTACCTGATTAACAAAATCTGTAACATTGTTAATACCCGAAGCTCTATTATTAGCCTGGTTACTGTGCGATTTAATTTTAGCAGCCATAGTGCTGTTATTTCCACCCACTAATCTTTGTGTAGGATTACAGTTAAAGCCCAAGGCATCTACGCGCCAATTTCCGTTTGGATAAGAGGCATAGTTTACATCATTTAATGTATTTGAAGTACCCGCGGTTGAAGCTATTTGTTGAAAGTTACCGGTATTATTATCATCGCGTAAAAGCACATAGCTGCTTACCGGGTTAGCGGTATTCTCAATAGTATATACAGGATTCCAGATGTATTGGCCGTTACCCGCATTTACAATATAAATAGTATTGTGATAATTACTTTTAACACTTTCGTTACCACAGCTATCTATTGCCGATATTTTATAACGTTTTGTAGTTACGTTTGGATTTACGCCATAATCATGAAACTCGCTTAAGCTATCCATGCTTACAGCTCCTATATAAGTATAAACATTAGTAAGGTCTTCTCTATACACTTTAAATCCTACTACATCAGAAGTAACACCTGTTTTATCCCAATAGATAATGTTATGTGTAGATAAAGAATCAACTGTTACCATACAGATTTGCACAGTTGCCGGTGCGCCTTTAATGCTTACTTGTACCGAGTCAGAATTTTCAGCACAACCATCGGCTTCCGTATATGTAAAATAATAATTTCCTGATGTGGCAACGTTAATAACTGAAGAAGCAACAGCACCAGGCATCCAAACAATACTACCTGATGAAGTACCTGAGGCATTTAAATTAAGGCTACTATTTTGGCATATATTAGTGTTTCCAGAATAAGCAACATGCGTTGCGGGTAGATCGCAATATTTTAACGTTGCAATATCATAATTACCGGCACCTGTAGATTGCGTATTACCGCACATATAAATTCTTGGATTGGTTGTGTTAGCATTTGAAAGAGCTATGGAGGCAGCGTAATCTAATCCGTTACTGGTGCCATTAAATTCTTTTTTCCAAACCAAATTACCCGTAGTATTTAATTTAACAAGCAACATATCGCTGTTGGTATTAGACAAACCATTGGTTCTTCCACCTGCAAAAACATTACCTGCATTATCAACCGCCAAGCTTGTTCCTTGTTCATCGGTAGTAGGTTTATCAAACACATATTCCCATTGCTTATTTCCATTTATATCCCACTCTTCGGTTAACATAAAGTTATCTCCGGGTGATGAAATATTATAGGCGTAACCTGATGTATATATTTTGTTGTTTTTAACTACCAAGTCATTTACGTATTGATAGCGTGTGTTAGAAGCATTTTCTTTTCTAACCCAAGCAACAGTTCCGTTCACATTAATTTTTGCAAGTAATGTCTGTACAACAGATGAACCAACGGAAACAGCTGTACCTGTTAAATACAGCGCATTTGAAGCACGATCATATACAATTTTTACAGGATATGAGCTAAATGAGGTGCTATCAAAGCCTCTAATTTTTACAGACCATAATTTGGTAGCTGCCAAATCAAATTTTTGTATATATAAATGCTGACCATCAGAAACACCAACGTTAAAATCAGATATGGTACCTGCCACGTAAGCGTTAATGTTGTCAGTTGCTATACTATATGCACTTGTTTGAATATTAGCGGCAACTGCAGGTGTGTTATTTAGAGGAGATCCACTTCTTAAATATATTCCAAAGTAAAAATCACTAGCTCCGGAAATTGATCCTCCAACAAAACTATTTTCTGCAGAATCTATTTTAAAACAGTTTGGTTGAAAAGGCCAGTTAGGTTGATTAGAAAAATTGGTTGTGCCGTTGCTATAAAATTCGGTAACAGTACTGGCGTTATTAATGCTATTGTATGAACAAAGAAATAAATTATTTGAGTAACTCTTTTCAAAGCCAATAACTTGATCTCCCCCATTGTTATCATCAAATATTTCCTGCCAGTTTACAGCACCCGATTCAGAATACGAAGTAATAGACACATCACTTCCGGTTAAATTATTTATTACGCGCCCGCAGGTAACAATTTGCTCAACCCCACTTCCGTTTGTAGGCATTGTTTGCACATTAAAAGCAGTATTTTGTGAACTGACAAAAAAATCGAAGGTAACATCCCAATCTAAAGTAGCGTTTGTATTTAATCTACATAAAAGCACATCTACATTGGTATATGTTAACGCATTACTAGAACCTATTATGTATGGATGACCTGTATTATCTAAAAATATGTTAGATGAATAATCATACGCATTTCCACCACCACGCTGGTTATCATATTGTAAGGTTGAGCTGGCAAGGCCGGTGGCAGAGGCCAGTTTTTTATAATAAATATCACCCGGACTACCAGCATCAGAAATGATGTGTGCATTTCCGTTTGCGTCTAAAGCCATATCATGAGCAACTAAAGATTGGCCGGGCAGATTAAATTCTTTTTCCCAAACTGCCGTGCCCGAATTATTTACTTTACCTGCTATGGTATAGGTATAATAAGAGCCTGATGTTGAATTGGCAGCTGCTAAATAATAGAAATTTGTAAACGATGCGTCTGTTAATAATTGAACTCCATTACCTCCAATATGTGCAGGTGAATCATAGGTATATTCCCAAATTGGTATCCCACCTGTGCTTCCAAATTTTGCCATAAGTATGGTACCTGCATTCGCACTATTATAAATGGTTCCAAAAACAACAAATGATCCTGCGGGGCCCGCTTTAATTTTTGTTGCCATATCAAAATGCGAATACTGATCAGTAACCGAATCCAAAGCAGCACCATCTCTCCAATAACCACGTAAAGGATATCCAGAATTTACATCAAGCACAGCGGCATAAAAATTAGCATTAATACCCGAAAAAGCCTGGTAACCACATACCAAAGGGTGCCCATTGTTATCAATATCTATATCATTCATTTTGCCATGTGGCCATAATGTTTTTTCCCACACCGAAGTTCCTGTGGCAGTATTTAATTTAATAATAGCGCTCGAATCATTTTTATTTCCGGTAAAATATATATTAGCTGGGCTATTGTAATTATCCAAAACCATACCTGTTAAATCACCTGCAATTGTGGCGTACGTTTGCACATATTGCCATTGTTTAACACCACCCGAATTAAATTTAACTACAAAAGGAACGCGATATGCTCCATTCTCAGTAACTCCACCTACATAAATATTTCCTGCAGCATCCGATCTAACCGAATTTCCAACATCATAACCACTTTGTGGGCCATCCCAAATTATTCTAAGAAGTTCATTACCATTATTATCTACTTTAAGTACAAAAGCATCGTTATTTGATGTACCTGTAATTAAAAAATTACCATTTGGATCTTTCCATGACCCTACAGTATTTTCATAACCTGACAACTGACCATTTACATTTTTTTGCCATTGTAATGAAGGTGTTTGGCTATACCCACATAAAGTAGCAGTTATAAATAAAGAGAGTAGTTTTTTTTTCATTTGTTTAAAATTTTAAGAGTAAAAATATTAATTTATTATATGCAATTAGTGTTTTGTTAGTAAGACGACAGCTTTGTGTAAAAGGTTGCTTCATCTAAAGTTATTTTAAAAAAACTATACTGCATCATTTTTAGTGAATAAAACAACCTAATTAGCTACAACAACTTTTTTAATAATAGATTGATTACCTGATAGTATAGTTATAAAATACACACCACTATTTTCAAGCTGTAGGTTTATTTTTTGATTAGCTGGCTTAATGTCATATATCGTATTACCCAACATATCTGTTACTTTAAGCTCGTCCATTTTTTGAGATGTTGAAATAGTAATTAATCCATTTCCCGGATTAGGATATAAGTTTACATCTATTGCATCCGTTGCGTGTTTTTTAATACCCGAACTCCTGTTATTTGCCTGGTTACTGTGCGATTTAATTTTGGCTGCCATAGTGCTATTATTTCCGCCGCCAGCAAGCAACATGGTTGGTGTACAATTAAAACCTAAACCATCTACACGCCAATTAGCAATAGTTGCATGATTTATAAAACCCGGGTCAGCCAAGGTTTGTTGCGAACCAGATACGCTGGCAACAGTTTTCCAAACATTGGTATTAGCTGTATCGCAAGCAAGTACATAATTTGTATCAGGAGATGGTTGTCCTTCTATCATGTAAGAGGTCGTCCAAGAAAACTGACCTGTACCATTTGTGGTTATAAATATGGTGTTATGAAAAGGACTAAGTAAGCTGTAATTGCCACAAGTATCTACCGTTTGTAATTTATAACGATAAGTGCCTGAGTTAGGGTTTCCGCCATTTGGCCCGCCAACGCTTCTGGCGGTATCTATAAGCTGACTAAGCGCGCTATAAGCTTGGCTTCCAATTCTTTTATAATTATTTGATGAAGTTTCTCTGTAAGCAATAAAACTATCTACATTGTTATAGGGTGTTTTATCCCAATAAATAATATTGTATTTAGATGAATCATCACATGAAACCAAACAAATATTTGGTACTGGTGCTGTTAAAACATTAACCGTTGCCATATCAGATCCAATACAACCATAAGCATTTGAAGCTGTAACCGTATAATTTGTAGTTGTGGTTGGTGTAACTGATGTAGTTGCCATATTGCTACCAGTACTCCATGTGTAAGAAATTGCACCCGGAGCGCTTGCACTTAATGTTGCTTGATTACCTTGGCAAACCATGGTTCCGGTAGCCGATACAACTGGGTTTGCATAAATAGTTATGGTGTGAGATATTGGTGCAGCCGAGCCAAAAGAGTTACCGGCTTGCATAGTTATTGTGTGCGTGCCAACACTATTGTAAGTTACAAATAAGTTTTCGTTATTAGAACTTGTTGGGTTTCCACCACCTGTTATCCATTGCCAAGATGTTACCATGTTATCTGAAACATCGCTAAATTGTAATGGAACACCAACACAACCTAATGCAGGGAGTGTAAATTTAGAAACTGGTAAACGCTGAGAACCTAAATACATATTATCTATTTTTAAATCAGAACCGATATAGGAAGATGGTGTCGGCGACATGTTTGATGATTTAATAAAAATAATGGCGCTATCTGGAGGAGTTGCACCAATATTAAAAGGTATTTTACCTAACACATAAGAGTTTCCGGTATTGGTTATAGGTATTTGAACTCCACCTACCTGATTTCCATTTAATTTAAAATTGATACCTACACTGGCTTGGTCGTTAATATCTGCAGCTAAATACTTGTAATAAAAAAATAAGGTATCAATAGTTTGTGTGTATGGATGTCCACCAATTGTACTATAATGAGTTGGTATGCCTGTTGTAGCAAAAGCCGATCTAACTCCACCGCCAAAACTTTGCAAATTTGTTTGCAATTCTAAGGCAAAAGCTCCCGTATAAACATTACCTACGGTATTTAATTGATTGGCGGTACTTTCTGTAACCCAACCATTTAATTGATTATCTGTTTTAGTTTGCCAAAATTCAAAATCGCCATTAAAACCGATAGGTTGTTGCGTTACACCTGTAAAAGTAACGCTATCTATTTGCAACATATTGCCCGGCGTGCCGCTGCCTGCAAATGCATTGCTTGATGCCGCCCCAAACACCATACTATCTGGTACCACAGGCAAAACAGGACTAAAAGTTTTACTAAATAAAGTATAAACAGTTTTAGATGCCCCAATTTTATATAAGAAGTTTCCAATAGTTGAGCCATTTTTTTTAAACATCACAAAAATAATAGCAGAATCTGTACCAATAATATTGCTTTTATAATGAAACCTAATGCCGGTTGGTTTTTGCGCATAAGGTAAACCACCTTGAGGTGGGTTTTGCCCCGGATCTCCTATAGCAACATAGGCAAAAGAAGTATCTGAACCAGTTAAAACTGTATTTAACTTAACAGCATAGTTGCCATGGTAGGCATCGGTTGTTTTAGCCATGTTTCCAATATTTATATGGCCATTATCATTTTGTGAATTTGAAGAGCTAAATCCCACAGGTTCTTCGTATTGATAGCTTGTCCAGTTTTCAAATCCACCGTTAGGAATTGTCTGACTAAAAGCCGTTGTAGCTATAAATGCACTAAATAAAGTAAGTATTTGTTTTTTCATTTTACGAGTTTATTTAATAACGAATGTAAAAAAAATTTAGTTAATTAACAAATATGTTAAAAGATAGGTTTCGAAAAAAGTGAGACTATTTTTACCCCATTTAATCCAAATCTTCCTATTAAAATTAAAAATACTATATTAGTTGGCTTAAAATGAAAGTCACTTTTTTAACAAAATATTCTTTTTTAGCATTTCTATGCTTGGCATTCAGTTATATGCCATTTGCGCAACAAGGCAATTATTATATTAATAACTACACCCCATCTATTTATGGTGCAGGAGATCAAAACTGGAATATTGTACAAGACAATTTAGGCCGACTTTTTGTAGCCAACAGCGATGCCATAATGATGTACGACGGTAAGTTTTGGCAAATAATTGGCATAAAAGACGGTAACACAACAGTATCAAGCGTAGCTAAAACAAGCAACAACTTAATTTTAGCAGGTGGCGAAGGAGATTTTGGGTATTTAAATACCAAAAACGCAAAAAAAATAAAATATATTTCTTTAAGCGATTCGTTACCCGAAAAAGAAAAGGATTTTGGTAAAATATGGGCTATACATAGTATTGATAGTAACCGTTTTTTTTGTGGCAACGAAAAAATATTTTGGTACGTAAACAATAAATTTAAAGAGAGTTTTGTACCAACTGGCGAAAAATTTCATACTTTTTTTAATATAGAAAACACCTTATTAGTGCGTGAGCAAGGTGTTGGTTTTTTGTTTTTTAAAAATGGAGAACTAAAAAAAATAAAAAACTCAGAAGAATTTGTAGATACTAAAGTTTATGCCATTATTCCTTATAAAAGCAATTTATTTTGGGTATGTTCTCGTAAAGGCATGTATATTTTAAAATACAATAGTCGCAACCCCGAGCAGAGTTCTTTTTATAAAACCAAATCTACCGAAACCGATAAATGGATGGCCGACAACGATGTTTATTGTGGTACAAAAATAAACAACAATTTATACGCATTAGGTTCTATAAAAAATGGTGTGTTGCTTGTTGATGATAATTTTAATCCAACAGGCAACATAAACTATGCTCAGGGAGGCTTGCAAGAAGATGCCGTAAAACATATTTATGTAGATTATGCTGGCAATATGTGGCTGGCATTAAATAAAGGTATCAGTCAGGTACAAATTAATATCCCACTAAAACATTGGAACAAAACAAATGGCATACGAGGTACTGTAATGTTTGTTACAAAATTTAATGGTACATTTTATATTGCAAGCGATAAAGGTATTGATAAGCTAAATATGAGTACTAATAATTTTAGTCCTACAAGCATTATTGAAGAAAGCTGGGATTTATTGGCCTATAATAAAAATCAAATGTTAGCCGCTACCAACTCGGGTGTATATGAAATAACGGCTACAACTGAACAAAAAATATATGATGCAGCCGATGGAGTTTATAAAATATATGTAAACCCATCCAATAAAAGTCAGTTGTTTTTAGCTAGTCGTTACTCTTTATTTTTAGCCGAATATGCAAACCATAAAATAACTATTATAAAAGAATACCCTTATGCCGCCGGTATTAGAAGTATAACTGCAGATATTAATAAAAATGTTTTTTTTGGTTCGGATAACGTGTATATGTTTTCTCCTAATAACCCTGATACTCTTACTGTTTTTTCAGAAAAAGAAGGAGTTTCTACCGCTGCCGAAAATTATGTTTTTAGTTATAATAAAGAAATCCTAATTGCAAACGATAGCGGTATATTAATTAAAAACAACAGTACTAATTTATTTACAAAAACGCCTAAGTACAATATTTTTAATAGTAAAATGCAAATACAAAAAGCTGTTCAGGTTAATAATGATATTTGGGTTTCCTCTGTAAATATTTCAGAAAACTTATTTAGTACCGAAGGAGATGGCTTGTGTATTTTAAAAAACACACCAAATGGTTTTATAAAAGATTATAAATTTTTTAAACAAATAAGAGCTTTAAAAGCAAATTGTTTTTTATTAGATAACCATAAAGTTTATATTGGAACAAATGATGGTTTGATATCTTATAATCTAAATCAAACGCATAAAGATTATACCTTTAATACTTTTATATCTAAAGCAATACAAAAAACAGATACCAATATTGTTATTGAAAATTTTCATGAAGGAATGATCTATTCCGAACCAATTTTTGAATATATAAACAATGAAATAAATTTTTATTTAGCTGCATCTGATTATTACGATAAAAACGAACTAGAGTTTGCTCATTATTTAGATGGTATTGAAGAAGGTTATAGTAATTATACCAAAGCCGATAAAATACCTTATAACAATTTGCATGAAGGCCATTATGTTTTACATGTAAAAAGTCGTGATATTTTAGGTATAGAAGGTAAACCGGTAAGTTTTGCTTTTACTGTTTTACCACCTTGGTACCGTGCAATTTGGGCGTATATTATATATTTTATAGGCACTGTTTCTTTCATAACTTTTATTGTTAGATATAATACTAAACGTTTAAAAGAGCAAAACATAAAACTTGAAAAAATTATTACCGAACGAACTAAAACAGTCGAGCATCAAAAAGAAGAAATTGAGTACAAAAACAAAGAAATTACAGATAGTATAAATTACGCCAAACGCATACAACAAGCTATTTTACCGCCGGTTTCCGAAATAAAAAAAGTATGGCAAAATCTTTTTGTGTTTTATCAACCAAAAGACATTGTAAGTGGCGATTTTTATTGGTATCATAAGATAAGCGATACCGAAATTTTAATTGCCTGT
>JBDTJJ010000217.1:0-13284 GCA_039935895.1 Bacteroidia bacterium
ATTATGTATATTCTTATGGTGGAGGAATTACAGATATTATTAAAAACAATTTGCCACAAACGGCAAATAAAATAGTTGAAGTGCCAGCAGCTATTGAATCTGCTTGGATTTATGAAAATAATATTTCTATAAATAAACCTATTCGTTTTGCATTTTTAGGTAGATACGAAATTAGAAAAGGAATAAAGGAATTAAATACCGCACTTAAAAATGTAATAAGTAAATACGATTTTGAATTTAATTTTATTGGCCCGATACCAGATGAGTTTAAAATTAATTCGCCACAAATAAAGTATCACGGAAGCATTAGTGATGCCGAAAAAATAAAATCTATTTTACGAAGTACAGATGTATTTGTGTTGCCATCTCACGCAGAAGGAATGCCTAATGTTATTTTAGAAGCTATGGCAAGTGGCTGCGCTGTTTTAGCAACAAATGTTGGAGCTGTAAATGTTATGGTTGGAGATGATAATGGCTGGTTAATTTCTCCAATTGATGCAAAAGCGATAGCAGAAAAACTGATAGAAATTATAAAAGCAGATTCTAAAATAATTGAACAGAAGAAGATTAATTCCGTTAAAAAAGCAAAACAAAATTTTATGTGGAATGAAGTTATTTTGAAGGAAATTGAAGCTATTAAAACAAGATTGAAAAGTGAGTAAGGCTAAAAAAGAAATACCTATTCTCGATAATTTAAGAGCTATTGCAGCTTGGTCAGTTTGCTTGTTTCATTTTATTTGCACTACAACTGGGTTTATAAATAGCGACAGTTTTATATATCATGTTTTTTCTTTTGGAAGTTATGGTGTTCATTTGTTTTTTGTTATTTCAGGCTTGGTTATTCCTTGGTCTTTATTCCATAGCAGTTACCAAATAAAAAATTTTTTTAAATTTTTTATAAAGCGTCTTGCTCGCTTAGAACCTCCTTATATTGTTTCTGTCATTATTATGTTGGTAGTTATTGGAGCTAGAAAATATAGTCCAGCATACAACGGAAATGAAGTTGTTGTAAGTACAAAACAATTGTTGCTTCATGTTGGGTATTTAATTCCTTTTTTTAATGGCATGACTTGGCTTAATAACGTTTATTGGACTTTAGCCATAGAGTTTCAATATTATATTATAATTGGTTTATTGTATTTTCTTTTTGTTTCAAAGTTGTTTTATGTTCGATATTTAGCATACATACTTATTACTGTGTTTCCAATTATTTTACCTTATGCTAATTTTTTGCCTTTTTGGTTGCCTGTTTTTGGCATTGGCATTTTAATTTTTTTATTTAAAAGCAATCTTATAACAAAAACAGAATTTGTATTAGTAAGTGCTTTGTTTGCTGTAAACATTCTTATTTTTAATCAACTAACAGCGGGCGTTGTTTCTGTGCTTTCTGAATTTGTAATTATTTTTGCATTTAATAAATCAACTAAAATTTTGGCATGGCTTGGTAAATTTTCATATTCAGTTTATTTAATGCACGCTATTGTTGGCGCAGCAGCGGTTAATATTTTATCACATTATGCAACAAATTTTTATACCAAAGTTGCTATTGTTATTGCGGGTGCTGTTGTAACTTTTATCAGTAGTTATTGCATGTATCTATTTGTAGAAAAACCTTCTAAGAAATTAAGTAGTAAATTAGCCTACCGCAAGCAAAATGCTGACTAAAGAAAAACTCATAGATTTTTTAATTTACACATCTATTTTTGTTAGCTCAATTGTGTTTTTTACTTCGCCCTTTGAAGGTTATTTACATTATTTTATTTTCTTAATTCTACTTCCTTTTTTTATTAGCAAATACGGAATCCCTAAAGCGCCCTTCCAAATCATACTATTTCCTCTTTTAATAGGTATTTTCCAAGTATTAATGGGCAACAATGAATGGTTTTTGTTTTTTAAAATATTTTTAGGCGTATTATTAAGCACTACATTTTATTACTATGTTATACAATACTATAATTTGGATATAGAGAAAATGTTTTCTCTTTATTTAAAATGGGCTTATTGGACAGCCATTATTGGTATCATACAATATATATCATTTAAAATAAATTTTAAACTGGGGTGGGATTATAGTTGGATACTAAACAAAGGTGGTGGCGTTATCGGGAATAGAATAAGTTCTATTTACCTAGAGCCCTCTCAGCTTGGTATTATGCTGACTCCTGCGGTTTTTGTGGCAATTATTAATCTTTTTCGTAAAGAAAAATATGGTTATAAAAACTATCAAAACTATATCATTTTTATTGCTATGTACCTAGCTAAATCTTCTACTGGTTATATTGGAATATTTCTTATTATTATTATTGTTGGACTTAATTTAGGTTATATCTCTTACTTGCTATTATTTATTATAATTGGCGTAACAGCAGGTTACGGGCTTTACAACACGGTTGATGAATTTAAAGGAAGGGTAGATGCTTCTTTAAACTTATGGGTAGATCAAGATTTTGGATTAGAAAACGTAAATACATCTAGTTTTGTGCAATATAATAATGCGCATGTAGCTTATGAAAACTTTAAAGAGCACCCGCTTTTTGGAACTGGGTTTGGTTCTTTTCCAAAAGCATACGAAAAATATTCTTATACCAAAACAGGAGTTGTACAACTTAAAGGTTTTGATTTTAATAGTGCCGATGGCAATAGCTTGTTTTTACGCCTTATGTGTGAAACGGGTTTAATGGGGGTGTTGTTTATTTTGGTTATAATTTTTAAGTGCTTTGTAGGAAACGACCAAACCGGCACTAACTATTGGATTATATCAGGTTCTGTTTTAGTGTTGATTTTACTTTATTTGTTACGACAAGGCAATTATTTTATAAACGGGTTTCCATTTTTTGTTTGGTTGTATTATTATAATAAAGTAAATGCACTAAAAAGTAGTTTGGTTGATGAAAAATGATAATGCTAAATATTTTAATGGAATAGATGGCTTACGTTTTATAGCGGCTCTATTAGTTATTCTGTGTCATTTAGAATTACTGCTTTCGAGTGTAGAAAAATTTTCAAGCCATGTTTTTTTACGACTTGATTTTGGTGGAGTAGGCGTTAATTTTTTCTTTGTACTAAGCGGGTTTTTAATTACGTATTTATTACTTAAAGAAAAAAATACAAGTAACACCATATCACTTAAAATTTTTTATACCAAAAGGGTTTTAAGAATATGGCCACTCTATTATTTTGTTTTATGTTTAGGCTTTTTTATTTTGCCGCATATACACGCTATTGATTTACCCTATTTTCAAAAATATTTTGTTATTAATTACACACCTAATTTGTTTTTGTATTTATTATTATTACCTCAGGTAGCCTTTGCTATTTTTCCTGCCGTGCCTCATATTGGCCAAAGTTGGTCTATTGGTGTAGAAGAAATGTTTTATCTTATATGGCCCATTATTGTAAAAAAAACAAATAATTTACCGCGATTTATTATCGCATTTATAGCCATATATATAATCATAAAAGCGGTACTTTTTTACTACTTAATGCTTAACCCTAATAATCAATTTGCCATACATGTAAAAAACTTTTTTGTTATGAGTCGATTTGAGAATATGTGTATTGGGGCATCAGGAGCCTACCTTTATTTTTTTAATAAAACTAAAATTTTAAAATATGTATATAACCCTATACTATTCTACGCATCCATTACATTGCCTTTTATACTTAACTGGATTTTATTTGACACCATTCTTCAAAATGGGTTGTACTTAATAACATCTTTTTTTTACGCAATTATTATTTTAAATGTAGCCACTAATCATGCTTTTTCTTGGCTAAATAATAGATTATTTAATTATTTGGGTAAAATATCCTACGGATTGTATATGTATCATTTAATGATTATACCTATGGTAGCGTTTTTTTCGATTAAGTATTTTGGAGATGGAAAAATTTCTTTTCTTTTTATTTATATCGTTAGTGTTTTAACAACTATACTTGTTGCATCTATTTCTTATTCTATATTAGAAAAACCTTTTCTTGTATTAAAATCAAAACTTGAGAAATAGTGAAAATTGTTTTCCTATATACCGAAATTGCACCCTATTTTTTAGCTTGTTGTAATACACTGGCTGAAAATTATGATGTAAATATTCACATTGTTCGTTACCCGGTAAATAATGAAGCTCCTTTTCAATTTGATATTGCTAATAGCAATGTTATTTTATATAATCGTAAAAATTATAATCGAGATGAGTTATTAAAGCTAATTCAAAGTATCAATCCATCTATTATTGTTTGCAGCGGTTGGATTGATAAAGATTATTTACAAATATGTAAGGAGTATGTAAAAAAAATTCCGACTGTATTAACGTTAGATACCCATTGGCGGGGCGATTTAAAACAGTACATAGCTGTTATGCTTAGTCCGTTTATATTAAAAAATAAATTTTCGCATGCTTGGGTTCCGGGAACTGTTCAAAAAAAATACGCAAAAAAATTAGGCTTTCAAGACAACGAAATTACGTTAGGATTTTATAGTTGTGATGTAGATTATTTTTCTTCTATCGGAAATAAAATCATGCCTCAAAAAAAGCAAAACTTTCCTAAACGATTTATTTATGTTGGCCGTTATTATGACTTTAAAGGCGTAGATAAATTGTGGCAAGCTTTTATCGAATTACAAAATGAAAATCCAAACGAATGGGAACTTTGGTGCATTGGCACCGGTAGTTTAGAGCCTGCTCAACATCCAAAAATAAAACACATAGGTTTTGTGCAACCCGAAAACTTTTTACAATACGCCCAGCAAACGGGTGTGTTTGTTATGCCATCGTTGTTCGAACCTTGGGGTGTGGTCTTGCACGAGTTTGCTGCAATGGGCTTCCCTTTATTAGCATCAAATAGAGTTGGGGCAACGGATTTATTTTTACAAGAGAATAAAAACGGATTTATTTTTAATCCCGACGATATAAATTCGTTGAAAGAAAAATTAAAACAGATGATGCAATTGCCAACAGAACAATTAAATTTGATGGGAGATTGCAGTTATCAATTGGCTCAAAATCATAATCCAAAAATTTGGGCTGATAATTTAATGACACGCTTTCTATTACCAAAATAAGAGAAATGAAAAAATAGAAGCGCACCATATAACAATTAAAAACTAATTCAATATATGAAACTTATATGACAAAAATTTTAGTAACAGGTGGCGCCGGAAACGTAGGTAGCGCATTAGTAGAAAAACTTTTACAAAACAAAAACAATTTTGTAGTGGTGGCAGATAATCTTTCAACTGGATTGTTAAGTAAGTTGCCGGCAAAAAATGCCGAAAATTTTAAGTTTATAAAAAGTGATGTAAATCATTATAGAGATATTGCCGAAATAATGATGGCCAATAATTTTGATTATGTCTTTCATTTTGCGGCTGTGGTTGGCGTACAGCGCACACAAGAAAACCCGGTTAGTGTTTTACGTGATATTGATGGCATTAAAAATGTGTTAGATCTTGCGAAGAATACTTCCGTTAAACGTGTATTTTTTTCTTCTTCATCCGAGGTTTATGGTGAGCCTGTCTCGCTTCCTCAACACGAACATACAACGCCGCTTAATAGTCGTGTGCCTTATGCCGTTGTAAAAAATGTGGGCGAAAGTTTTTGTAAAAGCTATCAACAAGAGTATGATTTAGATTACACCATTTTTAGATTTTTTAATACGTATGGCCCAAATCAAAGTACCGATTTTGTGTTGCCTCGTTTTATTTCAGCTGCTTTAAAAAATGAAGATATTTTTATTTATGGCGATGGTTTACAAACTAGAACGTTCACATACATAGATGATAATATTGACACGATACTTTCGTGCTTATATAACAACCAAGTTATAAATGATGTAATAAATATTGGTAACGATAAAATAATTACGGTGATTGATTTAGCCAAAACAATTATCAATATTACTAAATCAAAATCAAAATTAATTCATCTCCCGCCGCTTAAAGATGGCGATATGACGCGCCGTCAGCCCGACAACCAAAAAATGTTGGAGTTATTAAATCGTAATTTAATTACGTTAGAAGAAGGCGTTGCACTTTTATTAAAGGATAAACGTTTCCTTAATTCAATAGGTTTATAATGTGTGGCATTACCGGAATAATTTCTTCCACTGTATCAAAAGATAAAGCCACTTCTGCTTTGCAGCGAATGAATAATGCCATCGCCCATCGTGGTCCTGATGCAGAAGGAACTTGGAATGATGGTTACGCTTACCTCGGACATAGAAGATTATCAATTATAGATTTATCCGATAGCGGTACGCAACCTTTACATTCTTATGATAACCGTTATGTCATCATTTATAATGGCGAATTATATAATTATAAAGAACTTAGATTACAGTTGCAGCGGGCAATGCAAGGTACTAGTCAGCAGCCGTATTTTTTTAAAACGCAAACCGATACCGAAGTTATTTTAGCCGCGTATATGCGTTGGGGTGCAGATTGCTTGCAGCATTTTAACGGCATGTTTGCTTTTGCTATTTACGATAAACAAGAAAAAAATATCTTCATCGCCAGAGATAGAATGGGCATAAAACCATTGTACTATTCCTATAAAAATAACACATTAGTTTTTGCATCAGAGTTACGTTCGGTTTTAAAGTCTGAATTGGTAGATAAAAAAGTGGGTGCAGATGCTTTGGTAGATTATTTACAGTATCAAACTGTTCATGCGCCAAATACAATTATAGATGAAGTTAAAATGTTGTTGCCTGGAAATTTTCTCGCCATAGAAAATAAAGAAGTGAAAACAACACCGTATTGGAAACTTGAAAAGAATATTAATTATGCGAGCATAGGAAAATCGTATGAAGATATTTGTAAAGATGTGCGCACACTTTTTTATGAAGCTGTTGAAAGAAGATTGGTGGCAGATGTTCCTTTTGGTGCGTTTTTATCAGGGGGAATAGACTCTAGTGCCGTAGTTGGCGCTATGTCGCAAATATCGTCACAGCAAGTAAAAACATTTTCGGTTGTATTTAATGAAAGCGAATTTTCTGAAGCACATTATGCGCGCATAGTATCTGAAAAGTTTAAGACAGAGCATCACGAAATAAAATTATCTCCACAAGATTTCTTACATCAATTACCCGAAGCATTAAATGCTATGGATCATCCAAGTGGAGATGGTCCAAACACCTACATCGTTTCTAAAGTTACTAAGCAAGCGGGTATTACCATGGCTTTATCGGGTTTAGGAAGTGATGAAATTTTTGCTGGTTATCCTGCTTTTAAACAGTTTTATAAATTAGAAAAACAAGTCTGGTTAAATTTTGTACCTCGTTTATTGCGTGTTACGGGTGCGGCGGCTTTAATGTCTTTTAATAAAAATATAGCGGCACAAAAAATGGCGCAAATACTGGCTAAACCGCAGGTAAATTTTAATTATGCGTTTCCGTTATCTCGACAGGTTTTAATGGATAAACAAGTGAAACAACTTTTGCAAAGAAGTGATTTACCTATGAATGCCGTTTACCGTTTTTTACGGTTATTGGAGTTTAACGATAAGAAACACCGTTTAAGTAAATATTCTATTGCCGAAATTTCTACCTACATGCAAAATGTTTTATTGCGAGATACCGATCAAATGAGCATGGCGTCGGCGCTTGAAGTCCGTGTGCCGTTTTTGGATCATAAATTAGTTGAGTATGTTTTGGGTGTTGAAGACAAGCATAAATTTCCGCACACGCCTAAAAAATTACTGACGGATTCTTTACAAGATTTATTGCCTGCCGAAATCATCCATCGTAAAAAAATGGGTTTTGTGTTGCCTTGGCAAGTTTGGATGAAAAACGATTTAAAAACCTATTGCGAAGAAAATTTGGCTCATTTAGAAGCTATGGGTTTCAATCCGAACGCAGTAAATAATTTATGGAGATCTTTCTTAAAAGGCGACCCACAGATTACCTGGAGCCGGGTTTGGCTATTGGTTTCTTTGGGTAATTGGTCTAAAAACATAAGCTAAATTGATCTTTTAGTATATAGGGGGGCAGCCCTCTTTTTACAATAATATTTAAAACTGAAGTTTTTTTAACACTTTGTGTTTGCTTTTTTATCTTTTTTAATATAAATTTGATATACTAATATAATTAAATTGTGTACTCATGAATAAAAAAATTACGTTTTTGTTTGTTTTCTTTTTAGCAAGTGTTTTTGTTAGAGGGCAAGTTAAAGTTTATGAATACCACTCTGAGGACTTTAATGAAGCAAAAATTACAGAGATACTTGAAGCTTCAAAACAAAAGGGTACTAAAGATTGGGAAATTCAAAAATTAAAAGAACATTTATATAAGCGTTTAGAAAATCAAAAAACATACGTTTCATCTGGTAATAATTTAAGAACAATTGGCACGCCACCTGAACCAATGGCTGCAAATGGGCCATGTACTAATATTGGTTTTGAAAATAATACTACTAGCGGCTGGACTTTAACCAGTGGAGATATAAATTCAACCACTTTACCTTGTAATACTTGTGCCAGTAATGCTGGAGGTATAGCGGCGGTTACTACCGCAGGTACCTCTGGGGCAACTTGGGCTGCTGGTGTAGATAATTGTAGTGGTCAACCTGTGGTAGCGCCCGGAACAGGTAATACACATTCTCTTCTTTTAAATGACGCATCTGCAGGTGGTAAAATGCAGGAAATAAAACAAACATTTTTAGTTTCAACATCCAATAATATATTTACTTACCAATACTTAGCAGTATTAGAAGATGGAGGACACGCTGCAACAGATCAACCTTACTTTTTTAGTCAGGTAACAGACGCAAGTAATAATCCCATTCCATGTACCAAAGTATTACAAAGCGCATCTAGCGCTATTACTGGTTGGACAGCTAGCTCGGCATGTTCTGGAACAAATTATAAAGGCTGGGTTACCGTTACACTTGATTTAACTTCGTACATTGGACAAAATGTAACTATTGACTTTTTAGTAAGTGATTGTAACCAAGGCGGACACTATGGGTATTGCTACATAGATGCAACTTGCGATCAGGAAGCAACAACCAATACCGTAACTATTTGCCCAGGTAGCACGCAATTATGTGGGCAATCTGGCTATACTACGTATGCTTGGACGGGTCCGGTAACAGGTAACACTATGTGTTTAAATACGAGCACTCCTGGTGCTTATACTTTAACTTGTACAGGGCAATGCCCTGCTCCAATTCGTTATTATAACGTTACAGTTAGTCCAACACCAACAGTTAATTTTAGTAGCGTTATTACACCTTGTAATTTTACAGTTCCCTTTACAGATCTAACTACAATTAGTGGTGGGGCAACCATAGCGGGTTGGGCATGGACTTTTGGCGATGGGGGTACATCTGCATTGCAAAACCCAAGTCATACTTATACAGGTGCGGGTACATATAGTGTAGTGTTAACCTGCACATCATCTGTTGGTTGTACAAATACATATTCAACAACAGTAAATCTTAATAGTGGCCCTTCGGCAAGTTATACAGCAAGTACAGTGTGTGCAGGCTTAAGCACCGTATTTACCAGTACAGCAACCGGCGCTACCGGCTATGGTTGGAATTTTGGAGACCCAGCATCGGGTGCAGCAAATACAGATAATACACAAAATCCAACTCACGTTTACTCTGCCGCAGGCTCTTATGTTGCTGTCCTAACCGTTTCGGGTACAGGTACTTGTTCGGCTGTGGTTACAAAAACAATTACCGTCAATCCAAATCCAACGGCTTCTTTTACGGTAAACCCTGTTTGTAAAGGCACGGCTTCAGTATTTAATACAACTATCACAAATGGAAATACATATCTATGGGATTATGGAAACCCTGTAGGGCCTGGTGTTGCAGGAGCAGCTCCTTCAACTCACACTTACACAACAGCAACAGGAAGTCCTTTTGCAGTTACATTAACAGTTACATCTGCTGCGGGCTGCACAGTTACTGCTACGGGCAGCGCTGTAGTTAATCCTCTTCCAGTCGCTAGTTTTAGTGTGGCGCAAGTTTGCCAGGGTACAGCTTCTGTTTTTAATGCAGGCGCATCTACTCCAGCAGGCAGCATAACAAGTTATACATGGAATTTTGGTGGAGCAGCGCCTAATACGGATGTTGTTACTACTTCAACTGATAATCATACATACACTGGTTCAAATACAGCTCCAGGATTTCCGGTAACGCTTACTATTAGCGCTGTTGGTGGATGTACAGCTACCACTACCGGTAATGCAATAGTTAACCCAATGCCAGTTTTAAATATTACAACTACACCTGCTTGCGATTTATCGGCGGTAGCAATTACAAATAATACGCCAAGCCAAGGTACATTTACTGTTTGGGCATGGGATATGGGCGATGGAATTGGTACAAGTGCGATTCCTACCCCTGTTAGTTATACCTATCCTGCGCCTGGTATTTATACGGTTACCGTAAATGCAACTACTTCAACCGGTTGCAGCGGCACAGCTACAACAACCGCTGTGGTCCATCCTAATCCTGATTTTAACGGTCAAATTAGTCAGGCTTGTATGGGAGATCAATCTGGTATGTATGATTTATCTACTATTACTAATCCTCCGGGTTTAAATGATGCACTTACAACTTGGAATTGGAATTTTGGTGATGGATATGCACCTACAACAGCTGTAGATTCTGCCCTGCACGTTTACGCCAACTGCGGTAATTACAATGTATCTTACACCGTATCAACCAATTTTAACTGTGCTGTAGCGGCTACAGGTACAACTACTGTATTTTGTTTGCCTGTTGTAACAGCTCCGCCAAGCTTTAGTATATGCCCGGGCACTCCTGTAACAACTTCAGAGGCAACTTTTACAACTACTTGTGCAGCACCAGCATTAACAACACCACATGCTTTTTATTTTGTAAATAATCCAAGTTTAACAACTCATACTACATCTACTCATGGTGGTATTCCTTTAGCAGATACAGCTGGATTAGATAATATTGCTGCTTATAATGCAATTGCACAAAATTTATCTTGTGGTTTATTAATTGATACGGTTTATGGGTATGCCGCAACACCCTATTTAGATGCTAACAATCAAGTTCAATTTGGTTGTGTAGGAAACATAGCAACATTTACCATAAGTGTATATCCTACACCAACGGTAACACCTACAAGTGATATTAGCGTTTGTGCTAATCAACCAGTAAACGTGCCTAACTTTACAGGTTGCCCAACGCCAGAAACATTTACCTGGAGTACATCGGGAGATAATGTTGGTCTTGCAGCTACCGGAGCAGGAAATATTGCTTCTTTTACAGGACTTAATGCCACAGATATTGTTGCAACACAAGTTGTAGCGGTTACGCCTTTAGCTAATGGCTGTTCAGGCCCGGTTTCAAACTTTAATATTATTGTTAGTCCGTTGCCAACGATGACGGTAACAACACCTGCGCCTTATTGCCCTGGGGATATCGTTTCATCACCAGCCATAAACACAGATCCTGCTGGTGGAGTAACTTTAGCTTGGACAACCACTAACTTTACAAACATTGGTATGCCTCAAACAGGTACAGGTGCGCCTTTACCTTATACAGCTCCTGCTAATGGAGGCGCTGCTAACCAAATAGGAGTTGTAACTTATGTGCCAACCCTTAATGGTTGTGTAGGTGCGCCGGCAACCGAAACCATAACTATTAAACCAACGCCAGTTATACAACCTATAGCAAGCCAAAGTTTATGCCCTGGTATGTCAACAACCCTTGTTAATGCTAGTATTGCACCGGTTCCTTCGGCTACAGATGCTGTTGTTTGGACTTACCCTGCTGGTGCATTACCCGCTTCAGTAAACGGCACAGCGTTTCCTCCTATTGGTCCATTAGTTAACCCTAGTTTAACCACGTTAAGTACACCTGTTACGGTTACATATACAATAAATAGCTGCGCTGGGTTACCAACCAATTTTAATATATATGTTTACCCAACGCCACAACCAAGTTTTAGTACAAATAGTGTTTGCCAAGGGCAAGCTACTAATTTTACCGATTTATCACTTCCAAGCACGGGTTCTATAACGGTAAATCAATGGGCTTGGGATATGAATAATGATGGTATTTATAACGATGCAACCACACAAAACCCACAATACACATTAACGACAGCCGGATCAAATACAGTAAATTTATATGTTTCAACAAGCTCATTACCTTCTTGTACATATTCTATAAGTTTGCCGGTGTGGGTAAATCCCAATCCAATACCTGATTTTGTGGCAGATACCTTAAGTGGTTGCCCAACATTACCGGTTGTTTTTAGAGATACATCTACCGTTGCAGCACCAAGTGTTATTACATCTTATGCGTGGAATTTTGGTAACGGAAACTCCTCTAATGTTCAAGATCCTTTACCTGCGCAGCAATATACTAATCTATCACCTACGGCTGTTAAATCTTACACAGTATCTTTAACGGTAACTTCTACCGGTGGGTGTACTGCTACCATGACAAAAGCTCATTATATAAATGTATCTCCTCGCCCAATAGCCGATTTTTCTTGGGGGCCAACCGATACAGATATTGACGACCCTGCTATAACATTTGTTAACCAAGCCATTGGCGCCGGACCTTATGTGCCAGTAACCTATGGTCAGTATGGCGTGCATTATTACTTAGGTGATATTTATGCTGCAAATCAAACCTCAAATTATGTAGATAATAACACCACATTTCAACACGTATATGATCATTATGATCCAGCTACATATACAGTAACACAATGGGTTGTTAATAATTTAGGCTGTAAAGATTCTATCACAAAAGAAGTAGTTATTTTGCCAAACTTTACGTTTTATATACCAAATGCATTTTCGCCTAACGGAGATGGTGCTAACGAAGGCTTTAAAGGCACAGGTGTTGGTATTGATAACAAAACCTACAACTTATGGGTGTTTGATCGTTGGGGAAATATGCTTTTTTACAGTGATGATTTAGAAAAAGCTTGGGACGGACACATGAAAGGAAACGCTGATAGACCAGTTTTACAAGAAGATGTTTATGTTTGGAAAGTTAACTTCCACGACTTTACTGGCAAACGACACGATTTTCATGGAACGGTTACTTTGATAAAATAACACAACGTATAACACGTATTCATCGTACTAAAAGCAAGGCTCGGCAAACAACCGAGCCTTGTTTGCTTTTTTTTAGTACCTTTGCCGCTTATATAAAATAATAAATGACACCCACACCACAAACATTTGAAGAATTAGGATTACCCGAAAAATTACTTAAAGCACTTAAAGACTTAGGTTTTACTGAAGCAACCCCCGTACAAGCTCAAACAATACCGCTTT
>JBDTJJ010000218.1:0-13111 GCA_039935895.1 Bacteroidia bacterium
AAAGTGCTAAGTTGCTTTGACGCGTTGCCATACTGCGCATAAACACTCTATCGTTGCGAATAGCATTCATACGAATACGATCTCCTAAAAGTGCGCCACCTGTTTTACGTTTAGAAGGATCGACAGAAATAATGCCTAATGTTTTAGTTGGGAAATCAATTAAAAAACGACGCACCAATTCATCTACCAAAGATGATTTACCTGCGCCACCTGTACCTGTAATACCGAGTACGGGAGTCTGCCCCTCCTTCCTCCCCGAAGGGGAGGTTTGCACAATGTGTTTTTTTACTTTTTCGAAAAGTGAAGGATTGTTTTCTGCACAAGAAATAAGTTGACCTATTAATTTAGCATCGTTGGTATTTAATTTTATTTGGAATTTACTTTTTGTGAGTGCGTCGCCGTTCTCATCATCCTCCCCTTCGGGGAGGAAAGAGGTGGGGCTTTGGGTATCAGACTTTTCAAGCAAATCGTTTATCATGCCTTGCAAACCCATCGAGCGCCCGTCATCCGGACTATAAATTCTAGTAATGCCGTAATTATGTAACTCTTCAATTTCGGTAGGAAGGATAACACCGCCGCCGCCGCCAAATATTTTAATGTGCTCGCAACCGCGTTCTTTTAGTAAATCGTACATGTATTTAAAATACTCCACGTGTCCGCCTTGGTACGAAGTAATAGCAATTGAGTTGGCATCTTCCTGTATGGCGCAATTAACCACATCAATAACGCTGCGGTCGTGCCCAAGGTGAATAACCTCTGTACCGCTGCCTTGCATAATGCGGCGCATAATATTGATGGCAGCATCATGTCCGTCAAAAAGAGCCGCTGCGGTAACAATACGTATTTTATGTTTTGCCTGATATGGTTTTGCTTCTATCATCATCTTATAGAGAAATTGTGTGAGCGGCTAATTTACGCATTTTAGGTGTTGGAAACATTTGATTTAGACTAAAATAATTTTTTGTATTATAGCTTAGCTTTTCACACACTTTGATTATTATTTATGAGATGGTTATTGCTTATTATTTTATTTAACTCCTTTAATTTTTTTGGACAAGAAACCTTTATTTACCCAAAGGCAAATGCATCTAATCAAACAGATACTATTTGGGGCACATCAGTAAATGACCCATACAGATGGATGGAAAAAATAAATTCTACCGAAACAACGGAATGGCTTACATCTGAAAAGAAACTGACTGACGAGTATAATAAAAAAACTTTTTCCGACATGAAAGCGTGCTTAGCCGCATACTCTAAAGTTTATTATAAGCCTTACATAAAACAAGGCAAATACTATTTTTCATTTATGATTAGCAATTCAAATGAAACAGCTTCTCTTTACTATCAACAATATACTTATGCAGATGCGGTGCTTTTATTTAACCCAAATGATTTAGGGAAAAAAGCTGATATAAGTATTGATAACATAAAATTATCAAGTGATAATAAAATGTTGGCAATGCTTCTAAATAAAAATGGTGGAGATTGGCAAACCATTCGTTTTTTAGATATGAAAACGCAAAAAATATTAAATGATACAATCAATTTTGTAAAATACTCAGATATGTATTGGTATAAAAATGGCATTTTTTATATAAGATATGATGTGAAAAACACAAACGAATCTTTTACAGGGATTATTAAAGGAAGAGCTTTATATTATCACAAATTAGGAACTCCTCAAAGTAACGATGTATTGATTTACAAACCGCAAAATAAATTAAAGCACTTTGATTTTGAAGTTACTCCCGAAGAAAAATATCTTATTTTATACAATGATACAATAGTTGATCATCAAAGCGTTCAACGAGTTTCTCATCTTGCATTAAATGAAAATTTCAATTCGAGCTTTAAAGTTTTTATAAGTGTAATTTCAGATAAACACATTGAGTTTGATGTACTGGGCGTATTGAATGAAAGATTAATTGTAAAATCAACTATTAAAACACCAACAGGCGCTGTTTTTAGTTACGATCCAAACGGAAGAAACAAAAGAGAAATATTGGTTAAGCCCTATGCAAATCAATTAGAATTTTGCAAAATGGTTGGTAATAAAATATTAACAGTATATAGCGATGATACGTCATCTTACGCTGCTATTAGAGATTCTACCGGAAAAATTGCGGGCATTTTAACTACGCCTCCTGGTTATAGATTTAATCCGCATCAGTTTTCGTATTCCACTACCGATAATATTTTGCTTTGCGCTTTTTATTCGTTTTTTAGTCCGCCAACGGTGTATCAATATAATTTAAATACATATAAAGCTGAGCCCATGGGCTCAACACAAATTAATTTTGAAACCAAAGATTTTATATCCCATAAGGTTTATTACTATTCAAAAGACAGTACGCTAATATCCATGTATTTAACGCATAAAAAGAAATTAAAGTTAGATGGCAATAACCCAACTTTATTATACGGCTATGGTGGTTTTAATATTAGTATGGAACCTTTTTTTGATGCCGCAAATGTTGTTTTTATGAAAAGCGGTGGTGTATTAGCAACCCCTTGCATAAGAGGAGGAGGCGATTTTCCGGGATGGCACGAAGAAGGAATGGGTTTGAAAAAACAAAATAGTTTTGATGATTTTATTGGTGCCGCACAATATTTAACAGCAAATAATTATACCAACGCCAGTAAACTTGCAGCTATGGGCGGCTCTAATGGTGGACTGTTAGTAAGTGCCGTTATGCTGCAAAGACCAGAGTTATTTAAAGCAGTGGTTTCTGAAGCAGGGGTGTTGGATATGCTTCGCTATCATTTATACAACATAGGTTACCTTTGGAAAACGGAGTATGGCAACATAAAAGATTCTGCAAATTTTAAAAACTTGTTAAATTATTCGCCGGTACATAATGTAAAAAGAGGAATTAACTATCCGGCTACTTTACTTACTGCTTCCGATAATGATGATAGGGTAAATCCTTTTCACTCTTTTAAATTTTTAGCAGAACTTCAAGATAAGGGAAGTATTACGCAACCGTATTTATTGTATTATGAAAAAGATGGTGGACATAATGGAAGTCATGTTTATGATAAAAGCATAGAGACAAAAGCCTTTATTTACTCATTTATATTTAAGCAATTAGGTATGGAAAAAAAGATAAAGTACCTCGATTATTAAAACTGGATGATTATTTTTGTATTATAGCTTAAAATTTACTTAGATGAAAAAATTACTAACCTCATTAAATAATGCACACTTTTTTTTAAGTGCTTTTTTACTATTGATTTCTCAAACTATTTTTGCACGCGCAGGCGGTGGAGGTGGCGGCGGTCATAGTAGCGGTGGTGGCGGCGGTTATAGTGGTGGCGGCGGTTTTTATAGCGGTGGCGGTTCTGGTGGCGGTGGTTCTTTAAACACAGGTACTATTGTTATAATAATTATAGGAGTAGTTATTTACTTATATCTTAAAAAAAATGGCAAGCTGGGTGGCAATACCGATGGGGGAGATGAAGAAATAGAAAACATTCCTGATCAACCTTTGCCAGAAGGTTTAGATAAACAAAAAATTCAAAACTCTTTTTTAAGTATTCAAGATGCTTGGCAAAAAAAAGATTTAAAAGGTGTGCGCAAGTGGGTTTCTGATGGCGTGTATCAACGCTTTAATGCGCAATTTGAAATGATGAATAAGTTGCAGCAAACAAATAAGCTGACTAACATACGTGTTGATGGAATTAAATTGGCAAACACAGCACTTGACGGGCATTACCATACCGCAGATGTTGCTATTGGCTTTACCATGGATGATGAATTTTTAAGTGATAAATATCCATCTTTCAATCAAAAATACAGTGGCGAAAGTGCTATGGAATATTGGACGTTTATAAAACGTAATGATGCCAAAGCCGGCAAAAATTTATACGACAATAATAATTGTCCTAATTGCGGCGCCACGTTTGATGTTAGCATGGGAGAGATTAGTAGATGCAGCGCTTGCGGAACACTTACTAACAACGCAAGCTACGATTGGGTACTAAGCGAAATTACTCAAGCGGATGATTATAATGGCGGCACTAATTTTATGAAGCAAGGTGAATTGCAGGAATTGACGAAGCATGACAGTTTGTTTTCTGTTCAACGAATTGAGGATGTAGCATCGAATGTATTTATGCAAACCATGGAAGTTTTATCTGGTGCACCCGAAAAAAAACTGACTCGATTTGCAGATGCAGAAACCACGCAAAGCATTTTACAAACCAAAAAACAATTAGGCAATTTTGTTTTTGACAGGCTTTATTTAAATGATGTTGATTTAGTGGATTTTAATACGGATAACGAAAGATTGAATTTAATTTTCTCTTTAAAAGCAACATATCAGCGTGTGGAGGCCGGACAAACCTTAAAATTAATAGATAGCGATATGGTTACAAAACCATACATAATGATATTATCTAAAAATATAAAAGCGCTACAAACTGCCGAAAAAGAAACCGTATTTAGTTATGAATGTGCTAATTGCGGCGCACCTTATACCGATACAACCAATGATGTTTGCCAATATTGCAGCGCAACATTGATAGATTTTAATAAAAACTGGGTGCTAACTTTGTTTAAAATGAGTTAATTTTTGATTTTACTTCTTAGTTTTTTGTATCTTAGACTTTGTAATTTTTAATTATTAAATAATATCGAATGAAAAAACTACTATTTGCGTGCTTAATTAGCTTTGTTTTTGTAGGCGTAAAAGCCCAAGACGCTAAAACGCTGAACGAACAACTTAGTAAACTAAAAAGTGAGGGTAAGCTAAACGGAGATGAATCTTTCTATAACCCAGAAGGGGGTACAAAAAATTTAATACTTACTATTCCGGCTTCAAATAGAAGAGGCTCGCACAGTAATAATAGCACCATGTCTTCAACGGCTTGTAATTGTTGGATACCACGTGATACTTCTTTTCATGTAGTACCTTTTGATGGAAGTGGTTCTATAGGTACGCCGCCAAACTATGCCAATGATGATGGCTCTACCAATGGCATTACACTTCCTTTTAACTTTTGTTTGTATGGAAATTCTTATGGAGGTGCTGGTAATCAATTATTCATTAACAATAATGGTAATATTACTTTTGGTGCGCCTTATGTTACCTTTTCGGCAGTGGCTTTTCCAAGTGCAACCTATACTATGGTGGCTCCTTTTTGGGGAGATGTACAAACTACCAACCCCACTAGTGGTTTCGTTTATTATCAATTAACCTCAACCCATTTAATTATACAGTGGGATAGTGTAACCTGTTATCAAACTGGTTCAGCAAGCGCAGCGAATGCTAATTTGCATAATACTTTCCAATTAATTATTACAGATGGAGTTGACCCAATTTTATCATCTGGTAATAACGTTTCTTTTTGTTATGGAACTATGCAATGGACTACCGGAGATGCTTCTAGTCCTTTTCCTAGCCATAGCGGTTTTTCAAACAACTCTTCTAATGGATCACCGGCAACGGTTGGTATAAATAAAGGAAATGGAACTAATTACGTTCAAGTTAGTAGGTTTGGTACTAATACAAATGTTTTTACAAACCCCGCCGGAAGCCCTCAAAGTGGTGTTCAGTGGCTCGATAACCAATCTTTTTATTTTAATGCCTGTGGTTCTTCTACTAATTTGCCGCCGCTTTCTACAAGCGGTGCTTCAAATTGCGGAGCAGATACCTTAAATATTTGCGCTGTTGGTGATTCTATAACACAATCGGTTAGCTTTACAGGTCCGGAGCCTACTCAACTTGTAACGGTAACAGCATCTGCGCCCACTATTGGTTCAGGTTTTTCTATTGTTAGCTCAACAGTTGGTACAACAGGTACTTTAATTTTCAAGGTGCTTACAGCTGGTTTAAGTGTTGGTTATTATAATGTGTCGGTAACAGGTACTGATAACGGTACACCAGTGCAAAGCACAACAGTAAATTATGTAATTCATGTATTAAGCACCCCAATCCCAAACCCTATATTAACTGTAAATCCTATAACAACTTGTGGCACTGCACCGGCTATTATAACATTAGCTAACAGCAGTAGTTATGATAGTTATAGCTGGAGTACAGGTGCAACAACATTTTCAACTTCTGTGGCTGTAACAACTACAGTTAATGTAACGGTTACAAAAAATGGTTGTTCAAAAACAGGCTCGGCAGTAGCGTATATTTATCCTAACCCATCGGTTACTATTAGCGGTGTGTTATCGTATTGTGCGCCAACTACTCAAACCAATATTTTTGCTAATGCAACTGGCGGAACACCTGCCTATACCTATAATTGGGATACCGGAGCATCAACATATTCAGCGCAAGTTTCAGGATCTGCAGCGCCAGGTACTGTGCATACCGTTATAGTAAGCGATGCGCATGGTTGTACTGCCACGGCTTCCGTAACAATTACATCTGGTTCGGTGCCTCCTATCAATATTACCGCAGTTGGAAGTCTTTGTCCGGCAGGTGTAGGAGTATGTACATTAACTTCTTCGGTTCCTTCCGCCACTAGTTATACTTGGTCTGGTGGTACAAGTATAGGTTCAACCAATACTTATACTGTAAATGCGTCGGGTGTATATAGTTTAGCTATTACAATTAATGGTTGTACGGCATCAACTACCTACACGCTATCTCCCGCAATAACACCTACTGTGGTTGCTACGGGCATAATGTCTATTTGTTCAGGGCACAGTACGCCTATTACGGCAAGTGTTACGCCTGCTGGTGCTTACAGTTACTCATGGCTTAATGGCACAACTTCTATAGGAGCAGGTACTACATTAAATATAGATTCAACCGGAAATTATAGCATAGTTGTCATCAACAATAATACACAGTGCGTTGGCACAACAAGTTTTACGGTTACTAATTATCCTAACCCAACGGCTGTAGTTACAGACCCAAGCAATATCCCTGGTACGGGTAATTATTGTAAAGGTGGTAGCGATTTACTTACTGTAGTTGCCGCGGGTATAAATGGCCCATACACATACGCTTGGTTGCCAAGCTCAACGGTGGCTACACCTACAGCATCTATAACTAATGTAACACCTGCTGCTAATGCAGGAAACACTACCTATTCGGTTGTTATAACAGATAGCAAAGGTTGTATAGATACTGCTAACATACAATTAAAGCAAGATAACCCACATTTAATAATGCCTACTTATTCTGTTTGTCCGGGTTATACGGTTTATGCAACAGCCAATGGATCTAGTGGTCAAACTCCATATACTTACACCTGGACTACTAGCGCAAATAGTCAGGTATTTATTGGCAAAAAAGATGTGGTTACAGGACCTGCAACCTATACTGTTAATATGACAGATGCAATTGGTTGTGTTATTACAGCAACATTTAACGTAGTTGAAAATCCTTTACCGCAAGCAAGTTTTAATTATGCGCCGTTATCTGTTGAAGCAGGTGTGCCTACTACTTTTACCGATGCATCTACTATTGCAACTGGAAGTGTAACCTCTGATGTTTGGACTTTTGGTGATACAGATTCAGCTTTTGTTACAAGCCCAACGCACATCTATAATAACGGCGGGACTTATACGGTAACACTGGTTGTTAGAAGTGATAAAGGTTGCCTTGATACAACTTATAAAGTTATTGATATACAATATGTTGTACTTGCACCTAATATTATTACGCCTAATGGAGATGGTATAAATGAAATACTTGCCTTTAAAAACTTAGAGTATTTTAAAAACAATAAACTGCAAGTATTTAACCGTTGGGGAGCAAGATTGTTTCAAGATCCTGATTACAAAAACAATTGGAGCGGAAAAGATTTGAGTGATGGCACATACTTCTACATCTTAGAAATTCCTGAAAAACATAAAACAATTAACGGCTTCTTTGAAAGCTTAAAATAATATAGTTTCGTTAAGCAAAACTACTTTAAACACAAAAGCCGTTCAATAAAAATGAACGGCTTTTGTGTTTCTTTAAATAAGGAAACAAATTCAGGACGAAGAACTAAAAAGGATCTTCTATATCATGGTTTGGGTTGTCTTTAATAATATCTTTTGTATCATCTTCAACCGTGTTCCAGCCTTTAGATTGTACGGTAATTGTGTTTTGCTGTTGCGTAAAATCAGTATTAGGCGCTAAAGGTTGCGCTTGGTTGTTATACATGTCTTTTGCGCCTTCCACATAATCTACGTCGGCAAATTTTGCAAACTGTCCAACAAATTTTACACGCGGTTGCGCAATAGAACCGTGACGGTTTTTAGCAATATATATCTCCGCCATTCCGCGAGATGGTTCATTATCTTCAAACACATCCAAACCATAATATTCCGGGCGATAAATAAAGGCAACCATATCGGCATCTTGCTCAATAGCTCCAGATTCACGTAAATCGGATAATTGCGGGCGTTTACTACCTGTTGCACGTTTCTCTACATCACGACTAAGCTGTGAAAGCGCAATGATAGGAATATCTAATTCTTTTGCTAAACCTTTTAATGAACGAGAAATATAACTTATTTCTTGCTCACGATTTCCACCGCCTCGTCCGCCGCCTTCTCCGCCGGCAGTCATAAGTTGCAAATAATCTATTATAATCATTTGTATATCGCTGTTCTCTTTTAAACGACGCGCTTTTGCACGTAATTCAAAAATAGAAAGTGCGGGAGTATCATCAATAAATAAAGGAGCGCTGGCTAATTTTTTAATACGTTCGTTAAGCTGCACAAACTCATCATCTCGTAATTGTCCTTTACGGATTTTATCTTGCTCTAACTCTGCTTCGGCTGATATTAAACGATTTACCAATTGTAAAGACGACATCTCTAACGAAAAGAAAACAACAGGTTTATTAAATTCAACCGATGCGTTGCGCGCCAAGGTTAATACCAATGCTGTTTTTCCCATTGCCGGACGAGCCGCAATAATTACCAAATCAGATTTTTGCCAGCCACCCGTAATTCTATCCAAGCTTGTAAATCCGCTAGGAACGCCAGTTACACCACTTGTCTGCTTACTGGCTTCTTCAATTTGCGTAATAGCTTTAGCTAATAATTTACTAATGCTGTCTTGTTGTTTGCGTACGTTGGTATCAACCAATTGAAAAATACTTTCAGTTGCTTTGTCTAACAAATCAAATACATCCGTGCTATCTTCGTAAGAAGAAGTTATAATATCGGTGCTGATACGAATTAAATCTCGTTGTAAATATTTTTGTAGAATGATACGCGCGTGATGCTCTACGTTTGCAGAAGACGCCACACGATTGGTAAGTTGAGAAATATAATACGCTCCGCCGGCAACATCAAGTTCGCCATTTTTTTTAAGTTGAGCGGTAACGGTTAATAAATCAACAGGTTCGGAGTTATTAAATAAATCTAAAACAGCACGATAAACCGCTTGGTGCCTCGGGTTATAAAAAGCTTCGGGTTTTAAAATATCAATAACGTTACTTAAAGCTTCTTTTTCAAGCATCATAGCACCAAGCACCGCTTCTTCAAGATCGGTTGCCTGGGGTTGCAATCGGCCATCCAAGGTAGCTGGCGTGTAGTTTTGCAACTTGTTTTTTGGTTTATTTGTAGGAATTATGTTCATAGGGGAGTGCAAAGAAGCATCATTGTTTTCAATCATCAAAGTACAAAATATCTTTCATATTTTTTAAACAAGTTATGAGCCTTTTTCTTTGCGGTTTTTTTTACTAATTTCGTGAAAATCAATCAACACCAATGAAAATACTTTTTAAAGCTGCATTTTTTTTGTTCATACTTTTTTTAGTCGGCTGCAAAAAAGACAAGAAAGTTACCATACCACCTACTATAACTTATAGTTCTCCATCTGGCGGCCAAGCATTAAGTTATATTTATGATGCTATCACTCATAAATATCACCTACCTATTAATGTTGTAGCTCGTGTTACAGACCCTGTTCATTTAGCTTCTATTATGGTTTCTTTAACTGATCTGAATCATACGCCTTTGCAAGCCCCAGTTAGCGTTCCTATTACATCGGCAGATTTTGTTTTTAATATTATGTATGATGTAACTGATTTTAGATTACAAGGCAGTTATTTAATACAAATTACAGCAGATGACGGAACAAGTGCATCAAGCTCATTTCAGCCAATTACCATTATAGAATCACCAACGTTATGGACAGGGTATTGTGTAAATGCAAAATCAAATCCCTTAAATATTGCAAGGTATGATTCGTTGCAAAATCAGAGTTTTTTATCTGTAACCTTAACCAATTTTAATGGAATGAAATTTAGCGGCTATAACCAACAGTTATTTATTAACGGAAGCGGCGCCAGCCAATCATTTCAGGCATTTAATCTAAATCATAATATGCAAGATTATGCCGACGGATTGCCTGGTGGTCAAACAGATTATACCCTTATTTATACAGATGGAAACAAATCTTATGTTGGTTTTAGCAGTGTTCATCCAGATTCAACTGGTATTATTAACTCCTATTTAAGCTCAGGTTTAGCAAGCACTTCTTATAGGTATAGAGCAACTAACACCGCATATCCATATCGTTTTATTGCAACCAGTACAAATAACGTAGCTATATATAAAGTTGCACTGCCTAACAACCAAGATGTTTTAGTAAACTTTGGACAATTTGGCTTCCCGGTTACAACCGTAGCTTTGCCAGTAAAGATAAATGTGGTTAGTGTTTTGCAAAAATCGGTAGATAGTTTATACATTTTTGGAAATGATTCTAACCAACAAGCAACGGCATACATCTATACTTTTTCGGGAGGAATTTCGGCTAGTCCACTTTCAGGGGTTGGTAGCTTAGGTAAATTACTATCTGCGGTATCCATTAATAACGAATATGTTATTCTTTCTACTAAAAATGGTGTTTATGCCTGTACCGGAACCGCTATCAACACAACTGCTGTTTTACCTGCCGCACAAAAATTAGCTTATCAACCAAAATTAAATGTTTTGGTAGCTGCTTCGGGTTTAAATTTAAACGCATACAAAATTGTTACTAACGCAGGTATAACATCTTTTAATCCTTTTACTAAAATGAATTTAACCTTTGCCGATAGCATTGTAGATTTTGAAGTAATAACAAATAAATAATAAATTTACATCCATAAAACGCACTCATGAAAAAAATAGTATTTGTAATAGCCCTTTTTGCATTTGTAAAAATTAACGCGCAAACACCCGATTTTAAAAAGAATTATGAAGATGGTAATCTTATGCTTAAAGCAAAAAGTTTTAGCAAGGCCATTTTATCGTATGATAAAGCCATTGCTATTGTGGAAGCTGATGCTGATAACGCTTTAAAAACAAAAACATATTTAACCGATGATAAAAAATATATAAGTGATGCTTTTGCAAAACGCGCCATTTGTTATTATAATACAGGAAACTATATGGCGATGAAAACCGATGCTGATAAAGTTATGGTTTTAGATTCTTCAAACGCTGATGCACCTGCACTTTTGGCGTATCAAAAACATAAAGCCGGCGATAAAAAAGGAGCTTGTACAATTATAAGAAAACAAATTTTGAAAGGCAGCGACGTTGCTAAAAAAGTTTTTGAAGATTGTTTTTGTTGGAGCGAAGGTGTTGCACTTTATAAAGAAGGCATGTCTAACGCTAATTTAAAAAGATATGATACCGCTTTGGTAAAATTAAATAAGGCCTTGGCTATTTTGCCCGATTCGGGTTCTATTTATGCCGAGCGTGCTAAAGTTTATGTAGAAACCAATCAATCTGAAAAAGCCATTGTAGATATACGTAATGCTATTGCAAAAAAAACCACCAATTATAAAGTATATTATTTGCGTGCGAAAGCCTTTATAGCGGAAGAAAAATTAGATTCGGCATTTGAAGATTTAAATACATGCCTTAATCTTAAAAAAGATTATACCGATGGTTATATATTGCGTGCCGAAGTAGCCGAAAAGCAAGAAAAATGGAACAACGCTATTTTTGACTACAACCAATTAATAAAAATGCGCCCTGAGTTTGGACCAAATTATTATAAAATTGCTGTAATTAAACACGATAAAATGGATGATTTATTAGGCGCTTGCGAAATGTACACGGCTGCTGCAAACCATGGTGTTGAAGAAGCTAAAGCAATGGCGGCTAATTGCGCAGATATTAGATACATGAAAAAAAATCTAAAAAAAGCCACTAAGTAAATTGCAGATTTTTTTTGCTAATATATTTATTGATGCAGAAAACATATTGTTATCTGCCGAAGAATCTAAGCATTGCATAAGAGTGCTTCGTCATAAATCAGGTGACGTAATACATGTAATTGATGGGAAAGGAAACTTTTTTGAAACCGAAATTACCGATGCTAATCCACAAAAGTGCAGTGTAAAAATTATTAGCAAAAAGCAAATTTCTTCCCCTAAAAAATACCGTTTGCACATTGCCATTTCTCCCACAAAAAATGCAGATAGAATTGAATGGATGCTTGAAAAGTGCACTGAACTTGGCGTTGACGAGTTTTCATTTATTATTTGTAAACGAACTGAGAAGACAGGCGTTAAAACAGATCGTTTAAAAAAGATTGCAGAAAGTGCTGTTAAGCAATCTATTCAGGCTATCCTTCCTGTAATTAATGAAGCACAAACGTTTAAAGAATTTATTTTACAACATAAAAACACAGCGCATAAATATATTGCACATTGTTTAGAGAAAGATAAAACTCAGTTGGGCGAAATTTTAAAAAACGAAACGACGCTAATTCTTATTGGCCCTGAAGGAGATTTTACCGAAGATGAAATTAAGCTGGCTTTCGAAAATAATTTTGCGCCGCTATCTTTAGGAAATACGCGTTTAAGAACAGAAACAGCCGGACTTTTTGCCGCCGCGGCATTTAAAACACATCACGAAAACTAGTTTTAGATACTCACTATGCAATGTGATATATCTTCATAATATTCTTCAATATCTTTTTGAAGTCGATTTTTAAATCAATTAATTTTCCGGTATGTACATCAAACACCCAACCATGTACAGTTATTTTTTTCTTTAACAAGGCTCTTTGCACTTCTGATGTTTTAATAACATTAATGCATTGCTCTTGCACGTTTAATTCAACTAATCTATTATAGCGTTGATTTTCATTTTTTATACCATCTAATTCTTCCTGATGTAAGCGATAAACATCGCGTATGTTGC
>JBDTJJ010000219.1:0-13444 GCA_039935895.1 Bacteroidia bacterium
ATTGAAATTCTCAAAAAGCAAAAAAATGCAGTTATCCTTGCCCACTACTACCAAAACCCCGACATTCAGGATGTTGCAGACTACATTGGCGATAGCCTTGGGCTTGCACAGCAGGCACAGCAAACAAAGGCCGATATTATTTTGTTTGCCGGCGTGCATTTTATGGCCGAGACGGCTAAAATACTAAATCCAACCAAAAAAGTTTTAATACCAGATATGAATGCCGGTTGCTCGCTGGCAGATTCTTGTCCTACCGATAAATTTGCAGAATTTAAGAAACAGCATCCAAATCATATAGTAATCTCTTACATCAACTGTACAGCAGAAATTAAGGCACTTACTGATATTATATGTACATCTAGTAATGTGGTTAAAATTGTAGAAAGTTTACCAAAAGATCAACCTATTATTTTTGCACCAGATAGAAATTTAGGCGCTTATATAAATAAAATTTCTGGTCGTAATATGTTATTATGGGATGGAGCTTGTATGGTACATGAAATATTTTCGTTAGAGAAAATTACTAAATTAAAAATACAACATCCGCAAGCGCAGTTAGTGGCACACCCAGAATGTGAAGCTATAATTTTAGATAAAGCCGATTTTATTGGAAGTACAACCGCTATTTTAAATTATGTAAAAACAAATCCTTGTAAAGAATTTATTGTGGCAACAGAGACTGGTATTTTACATCAAATGGTAAAAGATTCTCCGCAAAAAACATTTATTCCGGCACCGCCAAACAACAGTTGCGCTTGTAATGATTGTCCGCACATGAAGTTAAATACCTTAGAGAAAATTTATCTCACACTAAAATATGAGCAACCCGAATTGCTTTTACCTGCACATTTAATTGAAGCGGCAAAAAAACCAATTTTACGAATGTTGTCTTTATCTTAAAATAAAAATTAAATTTGAGGTGTAAGATGAAGAAAGCTGTATTAGTTATATTATTTTCTGTTTTTAATTATGTACTTGCTTTTTCGCAAGCAGCAGATTCTAGTGCTAAAAACGGCTACAATGTTTTTTATTTTGATAACGGTAAAAAATCATCCGAAGGAACTATGAAAGCCGGTAAAGCTGATGGTTACTGGAAAAATTATTACAAAACAGGTATCTTAAAAAATGAAGGTAATCGTAAAGATTTTTTATTAGATAGTATTTGGAAATTTTATAATGATAAAGGCAATCTTACAAAAACATTTAATTACAGTAAAGGAAAAAAAAACGGCTATATTGTAAATTATGATACCGCTGGAATTGTTACTTCAAGAGAGAATTACGTAAACGATATTAAACAAGATACATCGTACCATTATTATAAAACAGGCTTAGTAAAACAAAGTATTCCATTTAAAAATGGTAAGGCAGATGGTCTTTCTTATGTTTATTCACCCGATAGTTTGGTAACAAACATCATTCATTATAAAATGGGTTATGTAGAAAAACAAGAAAAAATTAATCAAACAGATGAGAACGGAAACAAGCAAGGTGTTTGGAAAAAATATTATAAAAACGGAACGCTTGCCAAAGAAGAATTGTATAAAGACGGTACGGTTAATGGTTACGTAAAAGAGTACGATAAAAAAGGACAACTTCAGGAAATAAAAAAATACAATTTCGGTAAAGAAGTAACCGATGCACCAGAACTTGCTAAATTAGATGTTTTTAAAGCCTATTTTGATGATGGTGGTGTTCGTTACGAAGGCGGTTACATAAATGGTGTGCCAATGGGTACACATTTTAGATACCATCAATCTCGCCGCTGCGATACGGTTTTGGTTTATATAGATTCTCTTGATGCTAACGTAAAACAATTTAGTTGTTATAATATTTCTATTCCCGATTCTGCCTTCAATTTTCAAGATGGATATTTAATTGAAAAAGGTCCGGTTGATTCGTTGCGTCGCCGACAAAAAGAATGGATAGAATATAATATTACTGGAGAGTTTCGCTCCAAAGGAACTTACGTAGATGACAAACGCATTGGAAGTTGGGAATTCTTTTATCCAAATCAAAAAATAGAACAAAAAGGTAAGTACGATAAAAAAGGTCGTTTGCAAGGCGCGTGGAATTGGTATTATCCAAACGGAAATGTGTTGATGAAAGAAAATTATCAAAACGATAAATTAGAAAATGGGTATGAAGAATATACCGAAGACGGAAAACTAATTACCAAAGGAGAATATTTAGATAACGAAAAAGAAGGCAACTGGTTTTATCAAATTTTAAATTACAAAGAGTATGGCGTTTACCATGGCGGATTACCTGATAGTGTTTGGAAAGCCTATTATGCAAAAGAAAATAAATTACGTTTTGAAGGTGCGTTTTTAAATGGCGAACCAGATGGGCGACACACATTTTATTATGCAAATGGTAAGCCGCAAGCAACAGGCAAATATGTTGGCGGACAAAAAGATGGCAACTGGAATTACTACGATGAAAATAATTTTTTAGTGCTTACAATTACATATCGTAACGGAGAAGAAATTAAATGGGATGGAGCAGATGTTCCAGCTTTAGAAGAAGGATTAAAAGTTTTTCAAGACGCAAAAACACCAACCGAAAATAAACCAAAAGAAGAAGATACTAAAAAGGGAAAATCTAAAAAGGATAAAACGGCTGATGAGCAAACCGGAGAAAAATAATCCCGATACCAATAACTATAAAAATATAGTAGAAAGCTTACCGGTTTCTGTTATTATATTTACGCTTGAAGGAAAGGTTTTATACGCCAATAAAAAATCATTCGAATTATTTGCCGTAAATGAAAACGAAGTAAACTCAGTTAATATTTATGATTTTGTTTCGGCCGATTTTTTAAAAATTGTTCAAGATCGAAAAAAGAAATTACTTCCCCGCGAAGAACTACCAGCTATTGAAATAAAGACAAAAAACAAAAAAAATCAAACCATTTTTGTCGAGATAAAAACATCTTCTATTGTTTACAATAATATTGAAGCTTTACAAACTATTTTAACTGATGTAACGCTAAGTAAACAATTACAAGAAGAAAAAATTAGAGCACAAATCGCTGAAGAAACAAATCAATCGCTTAAAAAAGAAATAGATCTTCGTACACAATCCGAACAAAAATTAAAAGCCATTTTTGAAAGCGGCACACAACTTATGTGGATTGTTAATCGAAACATATCGCTGGTTTCCTTTAATCAAAACTATAAAGAAGCTATATATAATATGTATGGCATTTATCCGCAAATAAACACCAATTTAAATAAACCAAAAATAAAATTTGCACCCACAGATCATCATGATTTTTGGGATAAAAAATATGCGAAGGTTTTTTTAGGAGAAACAATACAATTTGAAACAGAGACTATAACTTTAGCTGGAGAAAAAAATTATAGAATTGTTACCCTACACCCAATTTATAACGAAAACAAAGAGGTTGTAGAGGTTGCCGGGCAAGCCCACGATGTAACCCAACAGAAAAAAAACGAACAACAAATTGTAAATAAACAATCGCAATTAGAGGCTATTATTAATACAACTGATGATGTCATTTTTTCGATAGATAGAAATTACAATATTTCAGAATTTAATAACACGCTACAAAACGTGGTAAAAATTCGCCATGGTGTTGATATAAAACCCGGTGTAAATGTATTTGATATTTTACCTACAACACATATAGATTCTGTAAAAGCAAGGTACGACATAGCTCTTGCTGGCGAACGTGTTTTGGCAATAGAAAAATTTATGATGCAGGGCGTTGAGCGCATTTATGAAGCGTATTATAGTCCGATTTTAATTAACGGAGAGGTTACCGGGGTAGCTGTTTTTAGTAAAGATGTAACCGACAGGCAGCAGGCGCAGCAAGATGTTTTAGATAAACAATCTCAACTTACTACCATTATAAATACTACAAACGACATTATTTTTTCGATGGATAGAAATTTTAATGTAGTGCAATATAATAGTGTGTTAGAAGAAATTGCCGAACAACGATCTGGTAAAAAAATAAAGCCGGGGATGAATTTTTTAGACTTTCTGCCGGTAGAAACCCATAAATGGTTAAAGGCAACATACAAGCGTACATTAAAAGGAGAAAATGTGGTAGCAACCGAAACTTTTTTTCATCCAAAAACAAAAATAAACCGCACTTACGAAGCCAACTATAATCCAATTATAATAAATGGAAAAATAACAGGCATTTCTGTTTTTTCTCGAGATATTACCGAGCAAAAAGAAATTGAGCAAAAAATGCTTGCTACCCAAACACAGTTGGCCGCTATTATTAATAACAGCAGTGATATTGTAGTTTCTATTGATAAAGATTATAACGTTGTGCAGTTTAACCAACTTTTATTTGACATGGTTAAACATAGAAGTGGCAAAATTATAAAAGAAGGCATGTCCATTTATGAAACAATGGAGGTAGAAAACCATAAAGATGTAACTAATATTTATAAGCGTGTTTTTACAGAGGGAAAATCAATTGTAGCCGTAGAAATGTTTCCTGTATCAAACAACAGAAAACTTCATTTTGAAACCAATTATAATCCCATAAAACAAAATGGCGATATTGTTGGTATTGCTATTTTTGCAAGAGATATTTCTCAAAAAATTGCTTACGAAACCGAGTTGCGAGGCGCGTTAAAAGAAAAAGAAGTGCTGTTAAAAGAGGTGCATCATCGGGTAAAAAATAACCTGCAGGTAATTTCAAGTATTCTTAACCTTCAAACATCTTACGTAAAAGATAAAGAAACAGTTAACATTTTAAAAGAATGCCAAAATCGCATAAAAACAATGGCTTATATACATGAGTCGTTGTACCAAACCAAAGACTTTTTACAAATTAATTTTGGCGAGTATATTATCAATTTAGTTAAGAATTTGTTTTACTCGTACGATGCCAATCAGCAAAAAATTAAAGCAAATTTTGATGTTGATACAATATTTCTTAATTTAGATACGTCAATTCCGTGTGGGTTGATAATTAACGAGCTAGTATCTAACGCTTTTAAGTATGCTTTTGCCGATGGCAGAGAGGGTTTCATCAGCGTAAAAGTTAAAAAAATTGAAAATAATAAAATAAGAATGCAAGTAACAGATAACGGAAAAGGAATGCCAGCAAACATAGATTTTAAAAACACAGAATCGCTGGGATTACAACTTGTTAATATTTTATCAGAACAAATTAACGCAACATTAACCTTAAACCAAACAAAGGGAACTACATTCGAAATCATATTTTAGCCTATGCCAAACATCATTAATATACTCGTTGTAGAAGACGAAAGCATCGTATCAAAAGATATTCAAAACAGCCTTAAAAAAATTGGTTACAATGTTGTTGGTGCCTGCAACAATGCACCCGAAGCTATTGATTTAGCCCGCGAGCACCACCCAGATATTGTTTTGATGGACATCATGCTAAAAGGCCCATTAACCGGAATTGATGCTGCCGAACAAATAAAATTATTAAACATACCCGTTATATTTTTAACTGCCTATGCCGATGAAGCAACTCTTGCCAAAGCAAAAGTTACCGAGCCTTATGGTTATATTTTAAAACCGTTTAAAGAAAAAGATTTAAATATTTCTATTGAAATGGCTATCCATCGCCATAAAAAATTAACAGAACTTAAAAAAGAAAGAGATTTTTTATACTCGTTAGTAGAAAACAAAGAAGGCGCAAAAGATGTTTTGTTTGTTAAATCTAACAGTCGTTTGGTAAAAATAAACACTAAAGATATTTTCTTTATAGAGGCCTTAAAAGATTATGTAACCATCAATACCGAAACCATGCGTTACACCATACACTCTACCATGAAAGATATTGAAAAGAAAGTAGCTCCAAACGAGTTTATGCGCGTACACCGTTCGTTTATTATTCGTGTAGATAAAATTGTTGCGATAGAAAACCACAACCTTATTTTGGAAAAAGACAAAAAACCAATTCCTATTGGAGGTTCTTACAAAGATGAGCTTTTGCAAAGATTGAATATGGTATAGAATTAACAAAGCTTTTCGGGTACCTAGTACATTTGCACTATTTCGGGGCATAATATTATCTCACACTTTTGTTGGCAAAACAACAATTACAATAAACAACAACCATGAAAAAACAAATTTTAATAAGTGTAATTACACTAATTGCCGCGGTAAGCATAAAAGCTCAAACGTGCGATAAAATTATCCTTAAAAAAGGAAATGAAATAACACTTAATAATCAGGTTTTTCAAAGAGATTACGCCGCGCTTAAGGTATATATGAAGCTGAGCAAAGATGAACAGAAAACAGCTGATGATAATTTTGCCAAAGATGTAGCTGATGGCAAGATAGTGTTGCCAAAAAATAAAATTATTGTAACGGTAGATGATATAATCTCCGATGATGGAGTAACAAAATATAGCCTAAGCAATCTTATAAAAGGTGTAATATATAAAACACGCGTGTTTTGTAGCAATGGTGTTTTAATTTTAGCACCATACAAAGATGAATCTATTATAAAGATACGGTCAACCGAAGGAGACAGTATAACCAGCACAACAATTAATGGGTACAATAAAATCCCTTTAAATCTTAAGGTAGGAGATACTTTACCCTCTTATCAAGACGTAACTTTTACATCGCCATTTCATTATGAATTCAAAGGAATTTCAAAACATACAACAACAGATATTTATGGAGATACTTGGGAGATATCACAACTTGTAAATCATACAATTGATATAACAACATCAACCATTACAAAATATGTAAACAGAGAGGTTTTGGCCACCGAAGATGTTGTGGTAAACAGCATTACATACAAGGCATTAAAAATTTATACTGAAATATGGACAAAAAGCACACAAAAAACAAAATCATCTTCGCTTGGCGTAACTATAGCGGCTCCTATAATACAAAAACTAATTGATAAAAAAACGCATAAAGCCACAGGCGCAAACAAAGAAGGGTATTTGGTTTCTTCTTTAACAAGCTGGTTTGTTCCAGAATTAGGCGTGGGTGTTAAGACAGAAATATACGATTTTAAAGGAAATCTATTTTCTGTAATGACATTAGAAAGCATTAAGCAATAATTTTAATAATATCTGCTTTTTAAACACCGATAAGCTTTATAAGTACAATTCGGTGGCTGCCATTTAATTCTTAATTTTGCATTCTTAATTCTTAATTAAAAGGTGCAATCATCTTACGATATAATTGTTGTTGGTGCTGGTCATGCCGGTTGTGAAGCCGCTGCTGCCGCTGCCAACATGGGTTCTAAGGTTTTACTTATTACCATGAACATGCAAACCATTGCCCAAATGAGCTGTAATCCGGCTATGGGTGGTATTGCAAAAGGACAAATTGTGCGAGAAATTGACGCGCTTGGTGGTTATTCAGGTATTATTTCTGATAGATCTGCCATTCAGTTCCGTATGCTAAACCGTAGTAAAGGTCCCGCCATGTGGAGTCCTCGTACGCAAAACGACCGCATGATGTTTGCCAACGAATGGCGCAAAATGCTGGAGCAAACTCCCAATGTAGATTTTTGGCAAGATACCGTAAACTCATTGCTTATCAGTAAAGATGGCAAACGTGTTGAAGGTGTTGTTACAGGAATGGGTGTTAAATTTCAAGCCAAAGCGGTTGTGCTTACAAACGGTACTTTTTTAAACGGATTAATACACATTGGCGAAAAGAATTTTTCGGGTGGAAGAACAGGCGAAAAAGCTGCTTTTGGAATTACCGAGCAATTAGCAACTCTTGGTTTTGAAAGCGGAAGAATGAAAACCGGCACCCCTCCCCGCCTCGATGGTCGCTCAATAGATTATTCTAAAACCGAATTACAAGACGGCGACGAGCAGCTTGATAAATTCTCTTACTTAGATGGCACTTCGCCTTTTATCGGCCCTAACGCCAAAAAACAGGTTCCTTGCCACATTACCTACACCAATCAAAACGTACACGATATTTTAAAAACCGGCTTCGAGCAATCTCCTATGTTTGCTGGCCGTATAAAAGGCCTTGGGCCACGCTACTGCCCTTCTATCGAAGATAAAATTACGCGTTTTGCCGAAAGGGAGCGTCACCAACTGTTTATCGAGCCCGAAGGTTGGGATACGGTTGAGATTTACCTAAATGGTTTTTCTACTTCTTTGCCCGAAGATGTTCAGTATAAAGCCTTGCAATTAATCCCAGGTTTGGAAAACGTTAAAATGTTCCGTCCAGGTTATGCTATCGAGTACGATTACTTCCCACCTACTCAATTACGTTTAACTTTAGAAACGCAACTAGTTGATAATCTGTATTTTGCTGGTCAAATTAACGGCACAACGGGTTATGAAGAAGCTGCTTGTCAAGGAATTATGGCAGGAATGAACGCACACCTTAAAGTAACTAATCAAGAGCCTTTGGTGCTGAATAGATACGATGGTTATATTGGTGTTTTAATCGACGATTTAGTCAATAAAGGAACCGATGAGCCTTATCGTATGTTTACCTCTCGTTCGGAATATCGTTTGTTATTGCGACAAGATAATGCCGATGTTCGCCTTACTCCTATCTCGCACAAACTTGGTTTGGCTTCTGCCGAGCGAATGAAAAAGGTGGAAGAAAAAATTGCCGATTCTAATTCTATTATCAGTTACTTTAAAAACAATAGCGTTGAACCTGCTGAAATTAATCCCTTTTTAGAAAGCATCAGCTCCTCACCTATCAATCAAAAATTGAGGTATCATACCATCCTTTCGCGTCCTAATATTTCCATTCCAGATATGCTTCGTTATTGCAAAGATTTAGAAAAGAATATCTCGTCTTATAACAACGAAACAATTGAGCAGGCCGAAATATTAATGAAATACGAAGGCTACATTGAACGTGAAAGCGAGAATGCCGACAAACTAAAGCGCCTGGAAGAATTAAAAATTAAAGACGATTTTAATTATGATGTGGTTAACAGTTTATCTACTGAAGCACGCGAAAAACTGAAGAAGATTAAACCTCAAACACTAGGACAAGCATCTCGTATATCGGGCATAAACCCATCAGACGTTTCTATCCTTATGGTTTATATGGGCAGATAATTACAAGTAAACTGGTAGCAAGTATCTAGTAACAATTCCTCTCTGTGAAGGGGTTAGGGGTGGGTAAAAGTGGTATGTTCCACGTGAAACAAATTTGGAAATGAAAAAGTTATTTTTAATCGGCACTTTATTTTTATCGACGCATGTCTTTTCGCAAGACACGAGTAAAGTACAGCGCTTTTCATTAGGAATTGGACCCTCTTTAGTTGTTGGAGGTTGGGGTGCAAATACTAACCTATCCTATGCTGTAAGCAAAAAATTTAATGTAAAAATAAGGGGTGTTGTAAATGTTGGGAAGGAAGTATTTTATCAAAATGGAACTATAGGAACAGTTTATGCTTATGATATTTCTGCATCTGCAAATTATTTTTTGTTTGGCAATACACTTCCATCCAATAAGGCAAATATGTACATTGGTTTAGGGTTAGGCTACTTAAGCCAAACAAATAAGACCATTGAATTTTGGCCTGATTTATTAGATAAAGAGGTTGGACAAGGTTTGGCGGCGGGCTTAAGTCTTGGTGGTTCTGTTAAACTTGGTACAGGTAGATTGTATGCCGAAGGTTATCTCTCAATTGCATTTCTTGGCTCATTTTCAGACAAACAGATGTTTTATAACCCCTATTCGTATGGGTTTAAAAACTCAACATATTCTAATCATGCGGGACCATACGGAGGTGTTTTATGCCTTAACATAGGTTATGCTATTCCCTTTTAAAATGATGTTCCACGTGAAACAATTAAAATTATGAAAGAAATAAATACTTGTTTAATTTGTGGTTCAACTAAAATAGAACCGTTTTTAGTTTGTAAAGATTACACGGTTTCGCAAACCGATTTCCAAATTCAGCGCTGCGTAGAGTGTAATTTTAAGTTCACCTCTCCCTGTCCGGAAGATGCAGATTTAGGAAAGTATTATAAAGCCGAAGATTACATCTCGCATTCTGATACCAAAAAGGGACTGGTAAATAAACTTTACCACGGCGTAAGATCTTATACATTGATTAAGAAACTGCAGCTTGTCATACAGCACACAAAATCTAAAAGTGGAAAGATATTAGATTACGGCGCCGGAACTGGAGCTTTTTTAAATACCTGCAAAAGCAATAAATGGGATGCTCTAGGAATTGAACCCGATGAAACCGCTCGCCAAGTAATGGCAGATAAGTTTGGCATTACTACTTTTTCTTCATGGAAAGAAGCGCAGCAAAATCCAGCTTTTTCGAATTTTGATTGCATAACGGCCTGGCATGTTTTAGAACATGTACCCGATTTAAAGGAAACAATTAATGCATTAAAAGCTTCTTTAAAGGATAAAGGAATCTTTATTGTTGCTGTTCCTAATCCGGAAAGTAACGACGCTAAACACTACAAACAGTTTTGGGCAGCTTACGATTTGCCTCGTCATCTTTGGCATTTCGAACCAAAAGCTATGACTAAATTATTTACCGATAATGGTTTTAAGTTAGAGAAAACGCTTCCCATGGTGTTTGATTCATTCTATGTTTCTATGCTTAGCGAGAAGTATAAAACAGGCGCCACAGGGCTTGTAAAAGCGTTTATGAGGGGTTTAATTTCAAACATTAAAGCCAACAAAACCGGTAAGGAATTCTCCAGTCAGATATACGTATTTAGAAAAGTATAAACCCACCCCTAGCCCCTCCAAGGAGGGGAATTGCTACCTGATTTATTGTAATGTTTCACGTGGAACTATAAAACTAATCCTGCTTCCGGCAGGATTTTTTTATATGCTTTAATCTCGCAATACGGCATTTAAAAGAACGCCACAGATTTTACTGATTGCGCAGATGTAAACTTAATCCGTACTATCTGCGAAATCTGTGGCTAAAAATTTATTTAAAATCAAACCTAATACGATACGCTAAGCCTGCGTTAAACAAAAAGCCATCCATTATGCCGGTGTAAATTGGGTTGGTTCCTGCCAATATTTTTGTTCCATATAAATACTCTTGCGGACTATAACCAATTGTCCTTCCAAATTCGGCAAACAAAATAAAACTTTTTGTAAGATAAAAATCGACAAAAACCTTGGCTTTAATTTCTTTATTCTTAACGTAATTGTGGTTTTCGGCAGCGTCTAAACGGTAAGAGCGGGTGTACGATCTAAACTCAAAACCGGTATAAAGTTTCTTCTTTATGGTGGCAAACTCAAACCTATAAAAGGTTGGCAAAACCCCATACATTTGAAACCTATCGTTTATCTTCCAATCAATACCGGCAAGCGGCATAAAAAAGTTGCCAAAATACTCTCGGTTATAGTACAAGCCGGCTTTAATTTGCAGCTTGTCGCTGTACTTGTAAGTCAGTAAACCGTAGCCACCTAACTGCATATCATAGTTGCTAATTTTATCCTTAAAATCAGAACTTAACTTTGGCATTACCAAACCCAAAATCTTCCACTTTTTGTTGCGGGTTTCGTGCTGCAAACCAATTGGTAAAAGAACAGCGTAAAGGTTATTTGTCTGACTAAAAAAATCATTTTTAATAGTCGATCTTAAATTCTCGCCATAAAAGCGAACGATAATGGTATTTTGAGAATCGACTCGAATGGGCGCAGTAAGATTTAAAAAGTAATTGGTAGTTATATTCTTGCTCTTTAAAGCATCTTTATAATTACTTTGCAGCGATTGCGCGCTGGTGTTTATAATATCTACATAAGGCTGAGAAATCCCTTTTAGGGAGAGTAGGAGTAGGGCAAAAACAAATATTATTTTACGAAAGAAAGCGTAGCCCATTCGTTTTTGGTTTGTTGTTTAATGAATTTTAAACCAAGTTTTTTGGCAGCTTCAATTAAATCGGGCGCATCTAAATCGAAAAAGCCGCTTAAAAAAAGCTGACCGCCAGCGTTTAAAATAGCCACGTAGTTTTGCATTTCCTTTAAAAGAATATTTTTATTGATATTGGCTAAAATTAAGTCAAATGATTGATTTTCAACACCATGCACCGTTCCTTGAAAGAAATCAATATCTAATCTTGAAAAACCATTTACTTTTCTGTTTTCGCGCGAGTTTTCAATGCTCCATTCGTCAATATCAAATCCGACAACAGTTTTGGCACCCAGTTTTTTGGCAACGATAGACAGAATGCCTGTGCCGCAACCAACATCTAAAACCGATTTATTTTTAATATCGTTTTCAAACAGCGCTTTTGTCATAAGCCAGGTTGTTTGGTGATGACCTGTGCCAAACGACATTTTTGGCTCTATAATAATATCTAAAACGGGTGGGGTAGGAGCCGCGTGAAACGGCGCACGAATGGTGCAGTAATTTTCTACCACAACAGGATCAAAACTTTTTTCCCAGGTTTCGTTCCAGTTTTCTTGCTTAATAGTGTGAGTTTTGTAGGTAAAATTTATTCCAGAAAATTGCTCCGCTAAGTTTTTCAAAACACTTTCATCAAACAAAGGAAGCTGCACAAAGGCCTCGAAACCTTCGTCGTTATGCACAAAACTTTCAAAATTTTCTTCCGATAGGGCAGAGGCTAAAATTTCGCTACCCGGTTCTGGCGGATTTACGGTAAAAGAAACGCAAACATATTCCATGTTAAAACGAATTTACAATCTGTAAAAAATCTTCGGCAATTAACGATGCGCCACCAATTAGGCCACCATCCACATCTGCGCAGGCAAATAATTCTTTGGCGTTTTTAGCATTGCAACTTCCGCCATATAATATTGAGATTTGTTTTGATAGTGCTTCGTTATAATGTTCGGCAATGGCAAAGCGAATAAAAGCGTGCATTTCTTGTGCTTGCTCGGGCGAAGCTGTTTCGCCGGTACCAATAGCCCAAACGGGTTCATAAGCTAAAACAAGTTTGTTTATTTGGTTTTCGGGGAGAAGAAAAATAACATCATCTAATTGCTTTTTTACCGCATTGAAATAGTGATTGCTTTTGCGGTCGGGAAGTTTTTCTCCCACACAAAAAATCGGCGTTAAGCCATGTTTTAATGCCAGTTGAGTTTTAGTTAAAAGCTGCTGCGGAGTTTCATGAAAGTATTCGCGACGTTCGGAATGCCCAACAATTACATAACTCGCACCACACGAAGCAATTGCCGAAGCACTTATTTCGCCTGTAAACGCGCCACTTTCGAAGTGATAACAGTTTTGTGCGCCTACAAAAAAGGTAGTGTTTTCTTTTACTAAAGAAGCAAAATTGCTTATAAAAAGACTAGGAGGAAATATAACTTTGGTAATTTTTGAATGAATGTTATCGCCCGAAAGGATTGATTTTACAAGTGTTTCACCCTCTTGCAGGGTTTTATTCATTTTCCAATTAGCGGCAACAATTTTTTTTCGCATACAATTTTATTTTACTCTAATGCGAGGATCTAAGATACCATAAATAACATCTACAATAATATTTGTAATTACAAAAAACGTAGCAAA
>JBDTJJ010000220.1:0-3597 GCA_039935895.1 Bacteroidia bacterium
TCCACCTGCGCTATATGCAAAAAAGCCTACTGCCCAAATGATGATTAAAACTACTGCGATAACGTAAAGTAAATTTCCCATAAAATTGTTTTTTAATTGTTTTTAATTATTGTTTATATTTAAAATAGAGTGAGGAAAATTTGTTTTCACTCGTTAATCCTCACTCTTTTGTTGTTGTTTAGTGTTTGTTTTGATGGCCTGCATTAGGCGTCTTACCTTCTTGATCTTTTGCCGATTGTTGAGCTTGCTTATCAGTATGCTTAGCCTGATGTTGTTGTTTTTCTGATACATCACTTGCACGAGGAGTTTGAGTTTCGTGAACTGATTTACCTAATTTTGCTTCGTTTTGCTGATTAGGATTTTGTTTTGATTGACTTTGGTTACCTGTAACCATCGGGTCTTTTTGATTGTTTTTCATGGTTTCTATTTTTTTAATTGTTAGTTTATTTGTTGCTGTTATCTTCCATTTGCAAAAGATATACCACTTAAAAAACTAAAATCTGCTTACATTTGGGATAAAATTTCCCCACAAAACCTCTTTTCGCTTAAAATGAAAGCATTTAAACTAATTAATATTAACGACACAGAATCTTCTTTTTTAGAAGGATCTGTAAAAGAACATGCACATATTCAAGCCAGCCACTTTCTATTTCAAACAGATATAGAAACGTATGAAAAAACAGCGCATCCTGCTCCTCGCTATCAATTTGTGATTACTTTAAAAGGGCGACTTAAATTTACTGTTACCAACGGAGATTCTTTTATAATTGAACCCGGCATTATACTTATTGCAAACGATTTAAAAGGAAAAGGACATCGTTGGGAAATTTTAGACGGCGACGAATGGCAACGTGTTTACATTGTACCTCCTACAAATGCAGAAGATTTTTTTATTGAAAAATAAATACGCTACAAAATTATTCTATCAGCAATTTTTGAACTGAATTCTCAATAGAAACAAAATAAATACCTTTTTGAAACTTAGAAACATCAACCATATAATTTTGCAAGGTTGATTTTAATTTGGTTGAAAAAACAACTTCTCCCAACGTATTTACTATAACTAAGTCTTTATCATTTGTAGAAATAGTAAGCGTAATATTCAAATTGTTACTTGCAGGATTTGGATATAATTTAAAGTTATCTTCAGTCTTATTATAAGTCGAAATACCAGCGTTTGCACAAATACCCAAACTATCTATCTTACCCCAAAGTTCATTATCAAAAGGAGAAAATGCCTGACTAGAACTATCTCCGGCAGAGTTCCCCATTCTTACAATAACCATATCTTGGCTTGGAATAACATAAATTTTTTGGTCATCTTTTCCTAAAGCGCAAAACATATCGGCAGGCGCATTGGGCGCTAAAGCTCCAACATAAGGTGTAGCAACGCCGGGCCCTAAATAAGATGCTTTGCCGTTAAGCCACCATAAATAACCGTAAGCCAGGTTAAAAGTTTGCGATGTATTTTTCATTGCATTAAAATAAGAAGTATCGCGCAAAATAGTATCGGTATTCCAAATGCATTTATTTAAAACCAACAAACCAAAACGTGCTGCGCTGCGTGCTTTGCTGTAAAAAATATTATTATACCAAAGTCCGGTCATACCAATATGGGTTGAGACATACGTATTAGTAAAATTATTATACGTTAAACCACTCGCTTTACTAATTACTTCTCCTTCATGGTAATAAGCCCCTGTATGGTAAGCCCATCTATTACCGGCGTCAACTAAATATTGCAAGCACGCTGCACTCGAGTCTAAATCAGAGCACCCTGTTCCGGGCTTCATTCCACTTGTCATAGTTATTAAATTTTTAACGGTAATTAAATTTTCTTTGGTGGGAGTTTCGGAAGTCCAACCCGCACCAACATACTGCGATACCGGATTATTGATATTTATAAAGCCTTTTTCTTGCGCAATACCTGTTAATACCGACGTTAAACTTTTACTGGCCGAATTCCAAATATGTGCAGAGTCTTTGGTAAAAGTTCCAAAATAATGTTCTAAAACTATCTTGCCATTTTTAAGTACAATAAACGCTTTTGAATTTTTATTTTGAAGATAGCTATATAAAGAATCTATATTAGGTTGACACCAGCCTAAAGTTTGCGGTGATATTGTATCCCAAGCCGTTCCAACAAGAGGGGGAAAATATGATGCCTGAGCCTTGATTTTATTTGAAAGCAAACAAACTATAAAAAGTAAAATTATTTTTTTCATTTAGGTTATGGTTTAATTATAAGATGCTTTTTATGAGATAAAGTTAAATCATCAAAAAAATAAATCATCAATTGATAAGACCCAATTTTTTCTTCTCTTTTTTTGATAAAGCATCAATGTATGATTGGCAAACTAATTCGAAAGAAAGATAGATTATTTTATTTTCTATTACTTCAACTCCTTTTACCTCTTGTGCATTACAATCTTTGCGCTTTACTTTTATGATATATTCCCCTAAAGGCACTTCCAAAATATTTATTTTGCCGTAATCATCTGCTTCTAAAAGTTTAGTTGAATCATTAATTGTTACTTCAACTTTTGCATTTGGCACAAGCTGCTTACCTGTTTTAGTTATTTCATATATAAACAATCTAATACCTTGATGCGATTGCTGACTAAACACAGTTACCGATACAAATAATCCAAATATAAACAGCACTACTTTCATCTCACTTTATTTTCATTTTTTTATTTTACTAAATATTATTTAGTCCATTAGCTTATGTAAATTTAATGAAATACTGTGGCGAATACCACTTTTAACGAATTTAAAAGTTAACATTCGGCCGATGCCAGCTGCGAGATAAACTTCAATATTGTTTACAATTATTATTTAGGCAAATTTTTAACAGGTATTTTAATTACCGTTTTAGCATACCCATTTAATTCTATAAGTTGCTGTTTTATTTTTAACGCCCACTCTTTTTGTTTTTCTTTATTGATAGAAAAATTAGTTTCGGCATCATACGCATCTTGTATTTCCTTTTCTTCAATAAGCGATTGATTAGCATATTGCTGAATTAAACCTTGTGCGTTTTGTTTAGTAAGATGTAATTCTAAAAGTTTTTTACGGAGTTTTCTGACTTCAATTTCGGCTAAATCAAAATGACCTCTTTCATGAGCAAGCAACAAAACATTATTATTTATTGAAACAGAATCTTTTTTAAACCAAGATTCGCTTTTTTTAAAATAACAATACGGAAATACAAACATGGTATCTCCAATTATCTTTTGTTTAAAAGGAAGATTAAGATTTGAAATAGCTCTAAAAGGGCTGTTAACAGGAGATATTTTTTTAAAATCGGTATAAGTAAGTTTATAATTTACCGACCAGATTATACTGTCGTTTTGTTGAGATAAAATTGTAATTGGTGCGGCGTAAAAACAAATTATAAGAATAAAATGTTTTTTAAAGAAACGCATTTAGTATTTCCTAAACTCGTTTAACAAATCGCTATCCATAAAAATTTTTGGTAACTCATTCGATCCAATAATATCTTTTTTAGGAACAATAACTTTTTCTTTTTTTTGGTTAGACCAACTTACTGCGTACTTGGTTATTTCATTTTGAATTTCAAAAGACTCTGCATTA
>JBDTJJ010000221.1:0-13886 GCA_039935895.1 Bacteroidia bacterium
TGGCATTACATCTGAAAGACTTGAAGCGAAAGGCTACGGAGGCAAAAAACCAATTATAAAAGATGCGCAAACAAACGAAGAAGGCCAGTTAAATATTAGAGTAGAGGTTAGTATTTTAAAAAGCTAATTATCTATTTTCCAACTTAGCCGCTTCGGCTAAAGTAATTTTTTTGCGATTAAAATACGCTACAACAAACGCATCTGTTAAACCAATACTTTTTACATAAGTCTTTGCTTCGTTGGCATCAGCAATTTTTTCAAACATACCGGTAGAATATGATACACCACCCAGAACCGTTTTGCCAAAAACAGGTGTTAAACCTTTAAAGACATCGGTAGAAATTCCATTTTTATATAAACCAATTTGAATTTGGTACACCAAACCCATTGGCAACTCAGTATCTAGTAAAACAGGTTTATTCCACTCATCGGCAGGCTTTTTTAAGCTTTTAGAAAACACAGTTTCTTCAGGCACAATAGCGGCATTTTTGTTTTTATCGCGTTCATCTATTTGCGTATTAATGGTATTTAATTTTTCTTTTGCATTTTTATTTTTAAGGGCAAGTTCAGTATCTTCTTTTTCCAATTTTTTTATTTGCTCATTAATTTTAGTAGTCTTTACAGGGTCTTTAGTAGCTTTAAGCGTTTGCGATAGTTTTGAGATTTCTTTTTTATGATCTTCTGTTTTTTCGGTTAAATGTTCATTTAAAAGAGTAAACAAAGCCTGATCGACATCTAATTTAGTTAGTTGTTTTGGTGCAGGTGGCGTAGTATCTTTTTGCTCCTTTATCTTACAATCTTTAAAATAAAAAGAAGCGTGATAAGCATCTGTTACCACATTTGCCGAATAAAAAGTGGCTTGTTTGGCGTAATCTAATCGTATATTTATGTTGGTGGTTTGTCGGCAAGCATTCAATAATTTATAAGAACGATTAGCAAATTTTTTAGCGATGTTGGAATAATCTAAAGCCATTAATTCAGAATCGGAAGCCAAAATAATAGCCGAATCTATCGCCATAATAGATTGTTGTATATAAAAAGCCGCACTATCAATATTTCGAGCCGCCAATGTTTGGTTATTCACAAAATAAGAAAGCTTAGAAAATGTGTATGATTGGTTAGCCAATTGTGCACCCTGAATAACGTATTCTCTCGAACGGCAATTTTCTTTACCTTGAGAAAGACAAATGAATGGTAAATAAAATATCAAAAACAGGTAATTATACTTTTTCATTTTACAAATTTATAGAGGTTTTAAAGGTAGCAAAAAGCCTGCTTAATTTGTGCATTTCAAAAAAAAGTTGCATATTGCAGGGTATTATAAGAACCAATATGAAGAGATTGTTACATTTAAAGCACGCACATTTTACTAAAAGAAACATTTTTCTTTTTTTATTACTTATTGTGTCAAGCTTTTCTTCCTTCTCTCAATCAAAAACCAGCAGTCCTTCTGATACCGCAACTTGGGTAAATTCTGAGCATACTTCAGAAAATTTAATGGGCTTAAAACAAGGTTGGTTTATTGGCGGAGATGCTGGTACCACGCTATTTTACGGAGATGTAGCTTTATATAATAACTTTCCAAAATTTAAAGATTTTAGCAAAAGTTTTGGCAGAGGTTTAAGTGTTTACGGCGGCAAAAAATTTAAGTTTGGTTTGGCTGCCGAAGCACAAGCTTTTTATGGCACTTTACAAGGGCAAAAAGTTGCTCCACCACTATATCAACGTTACTTTAAAGGCGATGTTTTAAATTATTCGGTAAGCCTAAAATATAATTTATCTCAACTTTTCTTCAGAAACAAACAAGATCGTAAATTTTTTAATCGTTTAGCCGTTTACGCCACAGTTGGTTTTGGACAAGCCTTTTACAGAAGTCGCTTATATAAATTAGCCAACAACAACCAATGGTATTTAGAAAAAGCAACTGGCTATTCTACTTCGGGTATTGATAGTGCCGGCCCGCATAGTGCTGGTGGTTTGGTTGATACAAAAACTAAAATGCAGAGCGCATTTATTTTGCCTGTTGGCGGAAAAATTAATTATAAACTGAATAAAAAAACAGATATTGTTTTAGATTTTTATTACGTTACTGTTTTTGCTGATAATGTTGATTCTTGGTCGAGAAGCTGGAGCCACAAAGACAAGTATTTTTATACCGGTATTGGGCTTTGCTACAATTTTGGAAGAGGTGATGATGACGAATTACCATACAACCAACGTATTTTAAGACCTCATGACAAAAAAGGCAAGGCAACTGTTGATATAAATTCGGCAGATATCGATATGCCTGCAACAACAGGTTCTATAAGCAAAGGCAGCTCTAAAAGAAAATCTAAAAATGCAAAAGAAGATAAGGATTTAGAAGTAAAATTAAAACTTTACGAATTACAATTGAAGCTTTTTGAAATGCAATTCCTTATCCAGTAATTATTTCTAAGATTAAAAATTTAATTTATACCATTCCTGAAAAGAAATGAGCGCATAAATTATAGATGAATTATCTTCTTTCCCGTTTACGTGGTTATCAATTATGGCATCAATTGCCTTAACAGAAAAACCATTAAAATTTGCAAAGAAAGATTTATCTAACAACGCATTAATAGTTTTTGTGCTGCTAAAAATGCTCCGTAACGGCATGCCAAAGCCTGCTTTACGACGATTGGTTACATACTCCGGCAACTGAGTTTTAAAGGTATCTTTTAAAATACGTTTAAACTTTCCAGTGCTAGTCAGTTTATAATTGCGTGGTATGCTGTATGCAAACTCTACAATGCGATGATCTAAAAAAGGCACGCGGCACTCAACCGAATTAGCCATGGCCATTCTATCGGTATAATGTAAATTCTTTACCAAAAAGTTTTCCATTTCAAAATGAAAAAGAGAATCAAATACATCTTCTCCTTTAGGAAAGTAACCCGACATTAAATCTACAATACCTTCTTTATTGCCTTTGTAAACAGAGGAAGAATTATCAAAATCTCCAACAATATTAAACAAGGCATATTTATAATTTGGGTAGGCGCTGTACTTACCCATTTTATGAATGTACCTTCTATACGCTAAAAACTTACCCCTGCCTTGATTGACTTTAGCTGCCAAACTACCTACACCACTTGAAAATGCGTGTGGCAATTTATCTAAATATTGCGAAGAGATGAGTGTAAGCATTTGTCCGGCATAACCTAAAAACAATTCATCAGCACCCATACCTGATAAAATAACTTTAGATGTTTTAGCGGCATCTTTGGTAATTAAGTAAGATGGTATTTGCGAACCATCGGCAATTAAATCATCCGAATAAAAAAGTGTTTTACGAATCATTTCTAAACTCGCTTCATCACTTCCAATATCGGCGTCGGTAAAATTTAAGTCCCAGGCTTTGGCTAATTTCTCGGCGTAATAATAATCAGATGTTGTTCCTTCTTTTTTTAAATCGCTTTCTGATTTGCGTGCGCAATAATGACGAATATCTTTTCTATCCTTTAAAAAATAAGCAATAATAGAAGAGTCTAATCCGCCAGAAAGAAAATTACCAATAGGAACATCAGCTATTAAACGCATTTGCGCACTGTCTTTTATTAATTCAAACAAGCAATCTTGCGCATCGTTGTAGGAAAGAGTTGCGTAGTTATTGTTTTTTTCAACCTGCCAGTACTTTTGGATAGAGAACGTATTTTTAGCTATATCAAATTCTAAATAAGAAGCAGGTGGCAAACGGTGTATGTTTTTATAAAGTGTTTTTTGTTGCGGACTATATTTAAAAACAAAGTAATTTAATACTTCATCATTATTTAAAACAGCTTGAACGCCTGCTCCGAGGATAGATTTTATTTCGGAAGCGAAAACAAATTTATCCGCATCCTGATAATAATAAAGCGGTTTCACTCCTACTCTATCACGTAATAAATAAAGTTTGTTTATTCGTTTGTCAAAAATACTGATGGCAAAATCTCCGTTCAATTCTTTAATAAAATTGATGCCAAATTTTTCGTACAACTTCAATACAACTTCGGTATCTGTTTTAGAATGAAAATTTGTGTTTGAGAAATGTTTCTGCTTTAACTCTTGAAAATTATAAATCTCTCCGTTAAAAACAATTACAATTTGTTTGTCGGCAGAAAACATAGGTTGGTTGCCATCTTCAGATAAATCAAGAATACTTAAACGAGTATGTCCTAAAAACAGTTGCTTGTTGTTTATTACATTCGCATAACTTCCTTCGTGGTCGGGTCCGCGGTGGTGCAGACAAGACAGCATTTTAGCATCTTGCAATTTTTGAGAAGAAATATATCCTGCAATGCCGCACATAATTTATCTTTTCTTTGCCCAAATAAGTTGATGGAAGCCCATAAAGCTTGCTAAAAAACGTTCTAGTTTTGGAAAGTGCGCGCCAATAGGAAAGTGTGCCTTTTTTGTTTTCTCAATAGTAAAGCCACAATTTTCAAGCATTTTTATCATTTCACGTTGGTAATAAATGTTGGCAATTTTACAATCAGGTCCATCCGTGCAACGGTGCGGAAAATTATTCCACGATAAATATTGCCAACCTTCTTGTTTAAAATTCTTTACATGCAAAGCCCAATCTCCTTTAGATGAACTGCCTAGTTTATTTTTAAAAATCTCAAACAACAATCTCAACCTAAAATAAAACTGAATTCTAAACCAATAGTTAAAAGAGCCTTTAGAATAAAGCATTACAATAAATTCTCCATTTGATTTTAATACGCGGTTAACTTCTTTAAATGTATTTTCAATATTAGTAGTATGATGCAACACGCCGTGAGAATACACAATATCAAAATGATTTGCAGGCAACACCAAAGCTTCTGCGTTGCCTTGCACTACATGTCCTTTTAAACCCAAATGATCTAAATGAATTTTGGTAGCGTAAACTGCTTCTGCTGTTAAATCTACTCCGGTATAAGTACGTGCGTTTTGTGCCCAGCGACTACCATCTGCGCCAATACCTAAACCAATTTCTAACACATCTTTTCCTTTAGCGCCTTGCCAATCTATATAAGTATCTAAGTGATGTGTTTTTTTGTAACGGAAGTTTCTATATAATTCAAAAAACTCTTTTGATGGAAATTTTGCATCTACAAATTGTTTGCCGCACAAATGCGTGTTCCAAAATTCTTCAACTTGTTTTAACTCTTCGTTATTTAATGTTTCCGTAATCACGCTTCTATAATTTTATTAAAAACTGCGGTTAGTTTTTCTACCATTTTTGCTTCGGTAAAGTTAGCAAGATATAATTGTCTGCTGGCTGCACCCATTTTTTTTCTCAACTCAATATCTTCTATTAATAATTTTAATTTCTCAGCAATTTGTTCGGGATCATTGGGTTCAACTATAAAACCATTTACGCTATCAATAACCGATTCGATAATAGCGCCTTGATTAGTAGAAATTATAGGAAGGCTTGCCGACATAGCTTCTACAATACTCCACGGATGGCCTTCGGGTTCTCTGGGTGGAAACACAAAAATATCGGCATCTGCCAAGTATTGAAATTTTTCTGCAATACCTTTTGATGAATGCACACGCATCGGTAATTGATTATTCTCTTTTATAGCAAGGCAATTATTCTTGTCATTTTCATTATACCACTCGCCTATTAAATCTATAGAGAATTTAGGTTTCTCGACTTCGCTCGAAATGACATTAATTTCTCTATTTAAAATTTCTATTGCTTTAAAAACATCTTCTACGCCTTTAGAAGCAAGTAGATTTGACAGGTAAAGTATTTTCACTTCATCACTTTCATTTCTTTTTGGAATGATGTAATCTCCGCCGTTAGGCACAACAAATATATTGTCATTGTTATAGTAATCTACAAAGAGATATTTAAGATTATTACCCAAAACTATAATGCCTTGCGTTTTCTTTAAGATAAATTTTACGTAGCTTTTATTAAACAAAGATGAATGACTGATCCAAGTTTTAAAATTACTTCCACGTAATTGCAATAATACTTTTTTACCAAATAATTTAGCTATTAGTATAAATAAAGAATCTTTAAAAAAGCCTATGGTGGTTTGAGAAATTGGGACAAGCACCAAATTAGGTTTATGCTTACTCAATAAAAAAAACATAGTAAAATAAATAGAAATATTTTTAAATACTTTAGTAAAACTCCACCTACCAAATGAGCTTATTTTGTGATTGATTTTAGTATCTAAATGAATTAATTCGAAATTATTTTTAAGTGTTGATTTCAATAAAATCTCTGTAGCAATAGAAGGCCCCATATAAGGCGGAGGCAATTTACCCAACAATAAAACTTTTGGCTTAGTCATTAGGTTGCGATAATACAGATTTAGGTAAAGCCATAAAAGCAAATACGGTATAGATAATATACAACATAGGGGCGTACAATGTTGGACACGTACTAATAGAATACAACAACAAAATAGCTAAAGTTCCTAAAGCGAGAAAGTGTTGATCGGGTCGTAAATATTTTAAGCGCATAAAAAATGCCACAAAAGTTGTGATATAAATAACCACACCCACATAGCCTGTAAAAAATAAAATTCGGACAAAATCATTATGCGCACCCGAACTTACTTCGGCATAAGAATCTTCAAGTATTAAAGGCATGCCAAAAAACTGTGCTGTTATCGGGAAACCAGAAAACTGTTCTAACATAGCTTTCCATCTACCAACTCTGCCGTGTAATAAGCGCTCTTCCGATTTTTTTCCTTCATAAACCGCTACATCAGTTTTCAATAAAGGAGCTACATTTTTATCAATAGCATCTCCGCCAAAAAAATAGGCCGCAGCAGAAACCATAATGATGATAACAAACCCGGCAGTACGATTGGTCTTTAAATTAAATAATATAAACAAAGCGAAAATGGCAAGAAAAACACCGTAAGTTGCTGTATGACTAATTTTAAACAGACAAGCCACGGAAATAAACACAGTGAAAATTAAAAGTCGGTTACGTTGCAGTGGAGTTTGTATGTTTTTTTTGCTGAAATAAAAGTAACATACAATTAAAAATCCTTGTGAAAGGTAGATAGCATAATTCATTACATCGCCGTAATAACCTTGTATTCTTTCAAGGTCGCGAGTTTTTTGAACCTTAATTGGATTAACGATTAACTCAAACAAAAAAACACCTACAACAAACAGAGAAGAGTATAAAAAGGTTTGCAGTAATCCATCTAAATCTCTTTGCGAGCGAATTAATAAACGTAAAAAGAAAAACAAATAAATTGGCATAGATAGTTTTAAGAAATATTCGAAAAATGTTTTAGAAGTTGGGTCGTTTATGAACATAAAAAAAAGTGAGAAAAAAATTAAGAAGCCCCATACGCCAAAAAGAAAATCAAAAACAGACTTATCTTTTTTCTTAAAATATAATAGTGAGTAAACCGATAATATCGGCGTTAAAATGCCAACAATATATAAGGGAGATAAAAATGGAGAAATATTTTTGAGGTAATAAAAATTATCTACTATTGGGCGAATAAGCACCAACACCACGAACCATTTAAGGTGCCATGGTAAATGTTTTAACCAATATTTCCAATCTTTATAATTCAATTTCCTTATAAATTTTCAATCATCTTTTTAGCAATCGTATCATACGAAAGTGTTTCTGCATTTAGTTTAGATAAATTTATTCTATCTGTCATTTTACTTGATAACACATCAACTGCTTTTGCAACAACTGTATCAAAGGTATTAATTTCAAAAAACCAACCGTTTATACCGTCTTTTATTAAATGGTTAACACTTGGTTTATTTTCTAATATAACTGGCAGGCCTGTACCCATAGCTTCTTGTATAGATATAGCCACTTTTAACCAAATGCCAATATCTGCAGCGCTGTATAGCTTTTTAATTTCAGCAGCATTCAAAAAGGGAAAACAACGGAACAAATCAGGATTAGGTTGCGATTGAATAAAGGCTTTTAACTCGCGTTCGTAATCATCATTTAAAAAACCGATGATAACATAACGTACTTTTTTTCCTTGTGCGTGTAATTGAGAAATGAGCTTGATATTTTTTTCTAAATTTTTACGTTTGTTTACGCGAGTTGATGTAATAATAACAATATCCTCTTCATTAAAACCAAGCTCTTTACGTTTTTGATTCCTATCTGTCTCGCTGAAAAAATATTCATCTGGATCAAAACCAAGTGTAAGCATTTGTCGTTTTTGCTCGAACAGTATTTTATCTTTTCCCTTTAAGAAACTTAAGAAAAAATCATTCGTCTCGGGAATATTCATCACCAAACGATGATTAAAACGTACAGCTTTACGATACAAAGGCTCTTTAATAAAACGATAACCAAGCTCGTGAAAGGCAGTCTTTAGTTTTTGTTTAAAAGTGCCTCGGTCTAAATATTCTTTAGCATCTCCGTAAACGGAAACCATTTTTATTTTATTATAAATAGATTCATTTAACAATGAAACCGGGAATATTTTAGCGACACCCAATATAATTAATACATTCGGATTATAAGCAAGTAAGGCTTTTTTTAGACCTGAAGAATAGGCTTTTGATTTATAAGATAAAGATGGCAAACGTAAAATTTCATAGTTATATTTTGCATCAAACGATACGCCACTTTGGTAATTAAGCTTGTTCATTTCTCCACCTAAATTAACAGAAGCATCGGTTGTAAATACTTTCACTTCATAACCCAATCGCGCAAAAGCCCTTGGTAAATGAACCTCCTGATACCCAACCTCGGGCATATAATGCGCTGTTATAATTCCAATTTTCATTTAGTTACCTTGCGCGCTTTTATAAATTCGTTCAATAATTTCTACTGTTTTCAATCCTTCAAAGCCATTGGTGGCGACTGTGCCGTTGTTAGTCAAAACATCAATAACGTTTTCATAAACTTTATCGTGGTTAGACATAGAGCCTTGGTAATAGCCATAATCGTTAGCTGGCTTTATTTCAAACACGGTTTCCATTTTATAGTTTTCTATGCTTTGATATTCTAATACGTTTAAGTATTGTCCGCCAACTTTTACAGTTCCCTTTTCGCCAAACACTGTAATAGAACCCTCCATGTTTTTATCAAAACTATTAACGGTATAATTTATTGTGCCTACTGCGCCGTTATCAAACTCAAGCGACACAACTCCAGTATCATCAAACTCTACGTTATGTTTGTGCATGTAATTGCGCGTAATGGCGCTTATGTTTTTCACATCGCCTACCATCCAATACAATAAATCTATAAAGTGACTAAATTGTGTAAATAGCGTTCCGCCGTCAAGAGCTTTGGTGCCTTTCCAGTCAGAACTTTCATAATACATATCGTTTCTATTCCAAAAACAATTTAGTTGTACGTTAATGATTTTACCCAAACGATTTTCGTCAATTATTTTTTTCAATTCGGCAATAGGCACATTAAAACGATTTTGCTTTACGACAATTAAATGTTTTTTTGCTTTATCTGCTGCATCAATCATTCGCTGACAATCAACCGTAGTAATAGCCATTGGTTTTTCGCACAACACATGTATGCCTGCTTCCAAGCATTTAATGCTATGCTCGGCGTGCAATCCGTTTGGCGAACAAACTGCCACCAAATCTAAATTCTTTTCGTTTTGTAAAAGCTCTTCAATAGTTGCGTATGCTTTGCAATTATATTTTGTTGCCAATTCGTTTCTACGTTCTACATTTATATCGCACACAGCGGCAAGAGTTGCCTGGTTATTTATATGCTCTGCATGACGTTGCGCTATGCGCCCGCAACCAACCAAAGCAAATTTTAAATCCTTGTTCATTAACTAATTAAATTTAACTTTAAATACTTCTGCCCACTTTAAAAACGAAATCATTTTCCAGAATTCGCTTAGGTGAGAAGAATCATTTAAATCTGAGTTACACAATTTTATAATATATTCTTTATTTAAAAAAATCGGAATATTTGTTTCATTAATGAAAGCACTCAACTCTTTTTGAGAATTTTGTTTCCAATCTTTTTGCGGAGTTAAAAAACCCATTTTATCTTTTCGCCAAACTACTTCTTTGTTTAAAAGAGGTTCAGCCGTTTTACGAAGTATGTATTTTGTCCAACCTTGTTTTATTTTCCAATCATTTTGCAAAGCAATAGAAAATTCTACCAAACGATGATCTAAAAACGGCACACGACTCTCAATAGAAAAAGCCATCGAATTACGATCTTCATAACGTAACAAATCTTGCAAGCCAAAATGTATGCTTAAAAAAGATTGTTCTCTGTAGCTTTTCCCACCACGCTCAGGCACTTTAATATTTGTTATGTTGTTTTGAAATTCACCTGCAATAAAACTCATGCCTAATCTTTTTTTGGCACGCAGACTACGTTGCACAAACGGCGGCACAAAATAAAAGCCTGCACGTTTTAAAGCAGCATTCATATTTGGCGTAAAGTTTTCTTGAAGGTTATTTTTTTCAGCAAAGAAAGAAGGTACTTTTCCTTTCTTTAAAAGCTCGATCAAATAGATACCAGCAAAATTATAATAACCACCCAGTATTTCATCTGCCCCTTGTCCGTCTAACAACACTTTTATGTTTTGCTCTTTAGCTAGTTTCATTACCTGGTACTGCGCAAACATAGAAGTTGAATTAATAGGCAAATCCTGATGCCAAATTAATTTTTCAATATCTTTCCAATAATCGGCAATTTGCGGGTATGTGTAATGCGCTTCTGTATTTGGTAAATCGGCTGTAACTAATTTAGCAAAGTAAGATTCATCAATGTTTTTTTGTTGATAAGCTGCCGTAAATGTTTTGAATGTTTTACCATTCATTTTAGCTGCCGCCATAGCAACGAGTGTACTCGAATCTAATCCGCCACTAAGTGCAGAACCAACAGGCACATCGGCACGAAGATGCAGTTGTATTGCATTATCTAAAAGCGATTGAAATGTAGTAAGTATTTTTTCTTGTGATGGCAGTGTGTAATTAGCAACACTTTCTTCTAAGTCGTAATATTTTTCTATACTTAATTTTAAAGTTTCGATAGCTATGCACATATTATGCCCAGGTTCTAAACATTGTACTTGCTTAAATAAATTAGCCGCAGGATTAGCCGTAGCACCAAACGAAATGTATTCATAAACCGATTCCATATCAGCTTCGGGTTGCACAAAATCTAAAGCAAGTAAGGCTTTAATTTCTGATGCAAAAGCGAGTTTGTTTTTATGTATGGTATAATACAATGGTTTAACCCCAAATCTATCTCTCGACAAGAACAACATTTTCTTTTCAGTATCATACAAGGCAAAAGCCCACATACCCACAAAGTGGGTTACGCAATCGGTACCCCAATGCATGTATGCTGCTAAAATGATTTCCGTATCGCTATCTGTTTTAAACGTAAAACCTTTTGCAAGTAAAGTTTCTTTCAGCTCCTTATAATTATAAACTTCTCCGTTAAAAATAAGCTGGTATTTATTTTCGGCATAAGGCATGGGTTGATGCCCAGCTGGAGATAAATCTATAATAGATAAGCGTCTGTGTAACAAGCCAATGTTAGACTTTGAATTATTATTTGTTTGATTGATGTGCGGCAAATGAGTCAACTCATTAATGGTATCGTTGCCTTTTAAGTACTGAGGAGCTTGTGGATGCGCCAGTAAAAAGCCCTCATCATCAGGACCGCGGTGTTGTAAAACGACTGACATTTTATACAAATCAGCGCCCTCAACTCCTTCTAAACTTAAAATTCCGGCAATACCACACATTAGGTTTTAAAGATACAATTTATTGTGGTTTTTATTAGTACTCAAATATTGAAATTTAGATGGAAATTACCACCCTTTTCACAAAAACTCTGAATAAATAGCTTGTAGTTTTTTGCCAAAAGCATCAAAGCCAAAATTAGTTACAACTTCATTGCGAATAGCGATTGTATCATAATTGGTAAAGGTATCTATCAATTGTTGCATAGCTAGAGCCAGAGCATCTACATCATCAGGCGGAACAAGCAAACCATTATTTTTATTTACATATTCTTTAGGTGCAGTTTGATTGCCAACAACCACAGGTAAGCCACAAGATAATGCTTCTGCAATTACTAAACCAAAACTTTCATGTCGGCTAGGGAAAACAAAAAAATCAGCTACTTGCATTTCGTTAGCAATAGCTTGCTTTGAAAGCATTCCTTTTAAAATAACTTTATCTGTAAGATGTGGATGTTGTGCTATATAATTTTTTATAGGAAGAAAATCTTCGCCATCCCCAACAATGGTAAGATTATTTAACGTATTATTAAATGAGATTTTTTCAAATGCTTGCAACGTTCTTAATCCTCCTTTAAAATTGTCTAACCTGCCCACAAATAAAATGTTGTTTGTTTTATCAACGTTTGTTTTTAGTTTAAAAAGATTGGTATCAACCGGATTATTCGTAACAATTATTTTTTTTGGATGAATATTACTACTTAATATTTCTTGCTTTAAATGATTGCTGACCGTTAATACCGCATTGGCTTTTTGCATAATAAAACGTGTCCAATGCAGTTTCCAAAAGTTTTCAGATGTCATAGAAAAAGGACCTTGATGCTCGGTTATAATAAACGGAATTTTTAATTTCTTTGATAAAAGCCAACTTAAAGTCCCGCTTAAAATACTACCATGCGAGTGAATAATTTGAACATCTTTAAATTGCTTGCCAATTTGGTATCCTTTTATAAACCAAATCAAATAAGCTAAAGGTTTTAATAAAGTTGGCATTTTTTTAGATGAAACGCAATAGCGGTAAACGGTAGCCGTATCTGTATTTTCAATATGTAAACCTTGCTTGCCGACTAAGCGCAAAAACAATACGTTAATGTTGCAATAAGTTTGTACTGCTTTTAAATAATCTAAAATAAAAATACCTTGTACATCTCCTTCAAACTTTGGAAAAAGATCGGGAATGACTAATACATTTATTTTTTTATTTGTATCCAAATTTATTTCTTCTTTCTAAATAAATAGGTATAATCGCTTCCAAAAGATTGATTTTTAGGGTTAACAGCATCACCAAAAAAACTGCGGGTCATCTTATATTTTTTATCATTACTAAACAAGTTTGAGAAGCCCAAAAAAGATTGATTGTAACGATAAGATCTTACAAACTCTAAATTATTTTTCTTCAATGTATTCTCTAAAAAAGAAGCAGGAACTTTATTCAGTTTATAAGATTGCTTACGGATTAAGTTTTTCAACCCAAGATAAGTACGAATAAGGAAGCTGTAAACGTGCGATGAATCTGTATTTTGAATAATAATCAACCCACCTGGTTTTAATAAATTGGAAAGTCTATTTAATAATTGTTCTGGCGAATTTACGTGAGCTAACAAACCCAAACATATAATTATATCATAAGAACTATTTTCTAAATCGAGTTTAAAAAAATCTGCATTAATGGTTTCTATTTTATGTAAACTGGTTTCAGGAATATTATTTTTTGCAATATCTAACATATTAGCCGAAATATCTATCAGCGTAAGTTTATCGGCACGTTCTAATAATGGGATGGACATAGCGCCCGTACCACAAGGAATATCAAGCACATTGGTAAAATGTAATCCTTTCGTAAATACTTCAACTGTTTCTTTACGTATTTGCAAATTATAATCGTATGTAAGATAAAGCGCTGTATTTTCAAAAAGCTCCTTCACCACGTTACTTTTGTCTGTCATCTCGTTTTTGAAATTATTCTCTTTTGCCAATTAATTTAATGGGGTTACCTCCGTAAATACCGTATTCTTCAGTAATTGTTTTTCTTGTAACTACTGAATTAGATCCGATAAAAACACCTTTAGCAATTTTAGAGCCCATCAACACAACACAACCTGCCGAAACACCAGCATCTTCTCCAATTTCAATAGCTTCTGCAACGCCTTCTTGTTTACGGTAATATTCATTTTTCGCAAATTTATG
>JBDTJJ010000222.1:0-9941 GCA_039935895.1 Bacteroidia bacterium
ATGCGGCAGGCAATGCAGGCATCATCAACATTATTACCAAGAAAATAAAAATAACAGGTTTTAGCGGTAGTGCTAATTATTCTAATCAACAAGGTTTTTATGATATGATGATGGGCGGAATTACACTCAATTACAAAGCAAAAAAATTCTCTTTTTTTAGCGGAATTAATGTGAATACCGAGGGTACAAATCGCGTAAATAAAAAGCAACGGGCTATAACGGATAACGGTGTAACCACTACGCTTAATGAAGTTTCTTCTAATCACGCAAGTGGGCCGGTAGCCAATATTTTTGTTGGATTAGATTGGTATGTAAATAGTAAAAACACTATTGGTGTTCGTGTAGAAGATATTCCCGGAAGTGTAAACAACGCACGCACTGGCTCCGACCAAATCAGTGATAATTCTTTAGGATATAACCAACTTGATTTTAAATCTGTCATAAAAAACCCGTGGAATTATGTCTATACCAACGTAAATGCCGAACATCTATTTGATACAGTGGGTACAAAATTAAAATTTAACGGGGATTTTTATAGCCCGTATAACGATATATACCCAAGTACCTATACAAATAATTTTGCTACAAATGGAGTAACAACTTTGCCGCCTACTGATTTTAAAAACACTAATACTATTCATTTAAACACGTTTATAGCCCGTTTAGATTTTGAGAAAAAAATCTTTAAAACAGTTAGTTTAGAGGCTGGCGCAAAAGGTTCTTTTAATAATAGTAACAGTATTTATAAACTTGAAAATTTGGATAATACTACAGGCAACTATGTTACCGATACAAACTATACCAACAATTTTACCTATAAAGATCAGATTTTAGCGGGATATATAAATTTGCAAAAGCAAGTAAAAAAGTTTGCGCTGCAAGCGGGTTTACGAGCAGAAAACACCAATATACAAACCTTAAGCGTTACCAGTGGTATTGCGTATAAAAGGCAGTATTTTAATCTGTTTCCTACCGCGAGTGTTAGTTATAGCAAAAACGACAAGCATACTTTTCAAATTTCTTTTAATAGAAGAATAGATAGGCCAGATTACAACAACTTTAATCCTTACCGTCAGTTTTATGGTAACCTTTTAAGTTATGGAATTGGTAACCCATTTCTATATCCTCAGTACACTAATAATTACGAAATCTCGCATAACTACAAAGGTATTGTTGGCGGCTCTTTTTCATATTCTCGCACCACAAATGTTATCTTGGGATATAATCTTCAAAATGATTCAACTAAAATTAACGAAGGTAAAATAGGTAACCTACATCTTCTTGAAACCTATGCTTTATCGGTGTTCTTTTCGAAAGATATTGTAAAGTGGTGGACGCTTTCAATCAGTGCAACAGGTTATTATTTTAAATACACCGGAAGCCTTGATAATATTAACTATACACGCGGAGCTCCTTCTGGCTACGGAAACATTTCAAACACCATAAACCTGCCTAAAGGCTTTAAAACAGAAATAAGTGGTTTTTATATCGCACCTTGGTTATCGGGTTCAAACGAAACCAAAAGTAGGTGGGCAGCAAATTTTGCTATTAAAAAATCTTTCCTAAAAGAGAAATTAAATGTTTCTGTTGGTGTGAATGACATCTTTTTCACACTAGGTTTAAGAACTATAAATTATGTTCCGGGGCAAACCTTTAATGTAAATCTTACTATGGATACGCGCAGGTTTGTAGTTGGGGCAACCTACAGTTTTGGTAGGGTAAAAATTGCCCAAAGAGATATTAAAGGCAATGACGAAGACAAAAAAAGATTAGGGCACTAAAAAATCCTTTGTAGAAATATTTACAAAGGATTTTTTAATAAAACTATATCCGCTAAACTTTAGCCAAAGCTCCTTTTAAAAAATCAATAACCTTTACTTCTGTTGGGTCTATGTTTTTTAAATCAGCTAAATAGCAGCTAACCCAATCCGTTATATGAATTAAATAAAGTGATTGCACCAAAGGCGAATTTCCTTCGGCAAAAATTTCAAAAACAGTATCTGTGTATTTAGAAAATACTTCTTTATTAATTTCTAAACGTGTAACGTTTCTTTCGTAATCGTAATTTGTACGCAAAACACATACAGCTAAATTCTTGCTTCCACCAGCCCAACCAACTAATTCGTTGTGGTTCATTTCAGGTATTACGTGATGCCAGCAAAGCATTTTACTGTTTTCGTTTATTTGTTGACGAAAACGTACAGCCAATCCCTCTGTATTTCCTAATGAATAAATCACGGGTATTTTATTATGCAATTTATCTGCAAATGCTTTTGCTTTTGACGTGATGTCCGCTTGTTTTTCGTTTAACAAAGCAATGGTAGTTTCAACTTCCTTTTTATAATTTAAGTTGGCAATTTGTTTCGCTTCAAACACGTGTAATAATTGCACTAACGAATATCCAATACAAGCGCGTGGCGGAAAACCACCTGGAATAACAATTAAATCAAACTTATGTTGTTCGGCAATTTCTTTTACTTTTCCACCGCTTGTAATACAAACAAATTGAGCTTTTTTTTCTATCGCCAATTTCATAGCGCTAAGCGTTTCTTCTGTATTACCAGAATACGAACAAACAATTACCAAGGTGTTTTCGTTTACAAAAGCAGGTATAAAATAATCTTTGCTTATGGTAATTGGCACAGCGGCAAGTTTAATTACCAACTCTGCTATTATAGTGCCGCCAATACCCGAACCACCTAAACCGGTAATTAAAATATTATCAATTTTTTTTGGTGCAGAAATTTTTGCTTGTCCTGCAATGTTTAACGCCTCTTGTAATTGTTTTGGAAAATTTGCTACTAAGTTTTTCATATCTCTATTAAATTTTTTGTTTTTATTAATCTCTAAAAGATGTTTGTTTACTTATGGGATTTGATTTTAATGGATTTGCACTGGCTTCTTTATACGCTTTTCTTGTGCGATAAATATCTATAGCCATATACAATGCTTTACGAAATGAACTTGCATCGGCTATGTTTTTTCCGGCAATATCGTAAGCGGTTCCATGATCTGGAGAGGTACGCACAACAGGCAAACCAGTTGTAAAGTTTACACCATTATTAAATGATAATGCTTTAAAGGGAATCAAGCCCTGATCGTGATACATAGCTAACACCGCATCAAACTTTTTGTACGTTTCTGCACCAAAAAACCCATCTGCCGGATAAGGTCCGTAAACCATAATTTCATCTTTCAATCTATTGATGGCAGGTTTAATTATCGTATCGTCTTCGTTGCCAATCAAGCCACCGTCGCCCGCGTGCGGGTTAAGCGCTAAAACCGCAATGCGTGGTTTTTGAATTCCGAAATCTACTTTTAATGTTTTATTTAAGTGAATGATTTTATCGGCTACTTTTTCTTCGGTAATCTGTGCAGAAACTTGACTTATCGGAATATGACCTGTTACTAAACCAATACGTAAATCATCACTGCACATCAGCATCATAGCTCCTTTTTCAAAACCGAAATAAGAAGCTAAAAATTCGCTGTGTCCGGGAAATTTAAATTGCTCTGACTGAATATTTTTTTTGTTGATAGGCGCTGTAACAATAACATCAATAGCGCCTTGCTTAGCAGCTTCTACCGCTTTTTGCAAAGAGATTAATGAATATTTTCCACCTTCTTTAGTTGACTTACCAATTTCAAAAGGCACTTCTTCTTCATAACAAACAACCACGTTTATTTTTTTTGGAAGAATTTGTTTTAAATCACGAATAGAATTAAAATTTAATTCGTTCGTGCCAATTACTTTGAGGTAATAGGCAACTGTTTTTTGCGAACTGAATAAAACAGGCGTGCAAATATCAACCAACTCAGGCTCGGCAAATGTTTTTAAAATTATTTCTAACCCTATGCCATTTATATCGCCTTGTGTTATGCCAACTTTTATTTTTTCTTCGCTCATAATCTTTTAAAAAAATTAATACATACCAACCAGCAGGTTAATATCTTTATAAGGTAAATTAAATGTTTCGGCCAAGTATTGATTGGTTAAAACACCATTGTAAAAATACACACCATTGCGCAAACCGCTATCTTTTCTAATTAAACTTTCAAAACCACCTTCATCTCCTAAAGATAAAAGTATTTGTAAGTATAAATTACTAAACGCGTACGATGCCGTACGAGAAACCCGCGATGCAATGTTTGGAACACAATAATGTATTACACCATGTTTTCTAAAAACAGGTTTTGTATGATTGGTTAACTCAGAGGTTTCGCAGCAACCACCTTGGTCAATACTTACATCAATAATAACAGCACCTACTTTCATTTCGCTAACCATTTCTTCACTTATAATAATAGGCGAACGACCCGTTTTAGAACGAATAGCACCTATAACAACATCAGCAGATTTTAAATGTTTTGCTAATACTTTTGGTTGAATAATAGACGTAAAAACGCGTGCACCTAAACTGTTTTGCAATCGTCTTAAACGAGAGGTTGAGCTATCAAATATTTTTACATAGGCACCCAAACCAATGGCTGCACGTGCTGCAAATTCGCCCACAGTACCTGCGCCAATAATCACGACTTCGGTTGGAGAAATACCTGAAATTCCGCCTAAAATAGAACCCACTCCACCATACGTGTTGCTAAGATATTCTGCGGCTATAAGAATAGATGCACCACCGGCAATTTCGCCCATAGCACGTACAAAAGGAAAAATACCTTGCTCATCTGTAATCCAATCTACAGCAACTGCATTTATTTTTTTCTGCGATAATCTTTTCAAAAATTCTTCGGTGTGTGCGGTAAATTGTAAAGCAGAAAGTATGGTTTGTTTTTGTTGTAAAAGCTCTAACTCTTCCATAGTTGGAGGAGCAATTTTCACAATAATATCAGCTTTATAAACCTCTTCTGCAGAGTAAGCTATTTCTGCGCCTGCCTCACTATAATCATTATCTAAAAAATTAGCTGAATTACCAGCGTTGGTCTCAATCAATACGCGATGCCCGTGGTTTACCAATAACGCAACAGCATCGGGCACCAAGGGTACACGGTTTTCCTGGTAAGCAATTTCCTTAGGAATGCCAATAAATAACTTTCCTTTTTTGCGAGCCACTTCAAGCATTTCTTCTTGTGGCATCAACACTCCTTTGGTGAGTGAGTACAAAGCTTCTTTTGAAATAACCATAATTATTAATTTTTATCTGCGGTGATAGCGGGGTGCATTACAATCTAAATCTACCGAAGCAATGCCGCTTTTAAATCTATAAATAATTCCTAAACGAGTTTCCCAAGTACGATTCCATAAAGATACTTTGCCGGTTGTGTATAGCGGAACGATATCCGGATTGTAATGTTCTTCTACAAATAAATTCCATGGGCCTCGTAAGTGAAACTCTGCGCCAATACCAATATCCGGACTAACTGTTAGCTTAGCTGCTTTACCCGAAATATAGCTGTAAGCAGGGGTGCTTGCTCCCATTGTGTATTCAATTCGCGCACCAAGCATAGCATAGGTTCTAAATTTAAAACCTAAATCTATCCAGCGTTTTATATAATTATTCCATTGTATGTTGGTATAATGATTAGCAACAATACGTTTTTCGTTTGTGATAGGATTTAGTAATTCATTTTCTACAGCACCTTTATTACAAAGATCTATTTCTGTTACCCAACGCCATTTGGCACTGCGCAACATCTCTAAAAAAATGCCCACACTAAACCCTTCTAACTCTGCCGATTTATGTGAAGGTGGTTGTGCATGTAAAAACAATGGATCCGCTTGCAAAGTTTGCGGGTATAAATTTATATATCTATCGCGCGAGGATGTTTCTCCCACAAAAACAGCTATACCTTGTAAAAAGCGGTATTGTGCTTGCGTAGCGATAGTAAGCGATAAGAAACTAAAAATTAAAATGATCTGTATCTTTTTCATATGTAAGTATTATATTTTTTAATTGTCATATGGAATACCTTGCTGTCTTTGCTATGTTTTTTTAATTGATAGTTTAGATATTTCATGATATAAAATTATGCGCTGACTGCATCAGCGTCTTTATTTACTTTTTTAATTAATCCTTGTAAAACTTTGCCCGGACCAACCTCTACAAATTGTGTAGCACCATCTGCAATCATTTGTTCAATAGTTTGAGTCCAACGTACAGGGGCGGTTAATTGTGCAATTAAATTCTTTTTTATTTCCTCTGGATTAGTTACCGCTTTCGCTGTTACGTTTTGATATACAGGGCAAATTGGTGTGTTAAATTGTGTGTTATTAATTGCTTCGGCTAACTCAGCTCTTGCGGGCTCCATCAATGGCGAGTGAAACGCACCACCAACAGGTAATACCAAAGCACGTTTAGCGCCCGCAGCTTTCATTTTTTCGCAAGCAATTTCAATTCCTTTTATAGACCCTGAAATTACCAACTGACCAGGACAATTATAATTCGCCGCAACAACCACTTCATCGGTAATACTGGCACAAACTTCTTCAACTGTTTTATCATCTAAATTTAAAACCGCTGCCATAGTGCTTGGGTTAATTTCGCAAGCGTGTTGCATAGCCATAGCGCGTTTGTAAACTAATTTCAAAGCATCTTCAAACGATAAGGTTTTATTAGCTACAAGCGCAGAAAATTCGCCCAACGAATGCCCAGCAACCATCTCTGGTTTAAAATCAGCCAGGGTATGCGCTAAAATAACCGAATGCAAAAATATAGCTGGTTGTGTAATTTTTGTTTGTTTAAGTTCTTCATCAGTACCGCTAAACATTACATCTGTAATGCGGAAACCCAATATTTCATTGGCTTTTTCAAACAAGTTGTTAGCTGCGGGGTTAGTGTCGTAAAGCTCTTTACCCATACCAGAAAACTGAGAACCTTGTCCGGGAAATACGTATGCCTTCATAAAAATTTTATCGTTTAAATAAGCTATTAAAGATATAGGTTTTAAATGAAAAATAAAAGCATAAAACACACAAATAATTAACGATGTATTGTGGAAATAACAGGGGGGTTTTCTGTAATCCTTAACGCAAATACGAGCTAATTAACCTCTTCAGGGTCGCGGTTACTTGGTCCACGCATGTGGATAATCAATCCGTTTAAAAAATTACGCAACACTTGGTCGCCGCATTCTTTATAATTTGGATGATCTTCTTTTTGATATAAAGCATTTAATTCGCTTTTAGTCATATTAAAATCAGCCAGTTTTAAGATGGCAATAACATCATCATCTCTAAGTTTAAGTGCCACACGTAACTTTTTTAATACATCGTTGTTTGTCATTTTAAAATATTTTAATGTTTATTAAATTTATAACCAGCCGCCCATTTCTGTTTTAGCAGTTTTTTTCCTTCCCCTACAATCTCTTGGTTTCTTTGCCTTACAAGCTGTTTCAGATAAAGCAATACTTGCCAAAAGTAAAACGCAGGTAAAGTATAAAAACTTTCTTTTCATTTTATTTAACCGCTATTTCGTTGTTCTTTTTCTCCTCAATCGATAAAACAATTTCTGTGTTACTGCCGCAATAATTTTTTAACGTATTACATATTTTTAGTAATTGTTTGTTGTTTAAAACGGGTTGTGTTTTTGTTTCATTAGCGCACCAATTTGTCACCGAAAGTTTAGCGTAATCGTTGTCTATATTATTTGTAGTAAAGTGCTGTAAGTATAAAGGCAATTTGTTTTTCTCGGTTTGTTTTAAATAAATAAATTGTTGTGTATTGTTGCTTTGCATTAAATCTATTTTATTTTCAGGAAATAAATCTTGTTTTATTACTCCTCCAAAAACCGCTGCCAGCAATATGCACGAAGCATACAAGTTAAACGAAAAAGAATAAATTTTTTGTTCGTTGGTTTTTCCGGCAAATAAAAAGTACAGTAAAAAAATCATACATACATTCCAAATTAAAACGGGTGCATTTGCATAAGGTGTTTCGGTTAACAAAAGAGAGAAGGAGAATACATGCATGCAAATTCCAATAACTATAGCGGCAATTTTTAAACGATGTACGAATAATCCTAGCACGACAAATATTTCTACAAAAGGCACGATGTATCTAATTCCTAAAAGATAGGTGTGTTGCTCGGGTGTGCAAATTTTTTCTAAAGGCGCAATAAACTGCAACCAAATATTTCCATCTAAACTTGTTTTTAAAAACTCTATCGCCGATAAAACATACATGAAACAAACTAAAAACTTGATAGCCGTAAACACCGCGCTATATCTACGTGGATTGTCAATTCGCCAGTTATGTCCGCATAAAAGAAGTAACACCGCTAAATAAAAAAACAACCAATATTGTCCTTTTGCGGTATCGGTAAAAACCGCAAACAACAAACATAATGTTGCTATAAAAACAAAAATTTTAGGAGAACGATACAAGAACATTCCCACTAACGAAACAAACAAAATGCCCAGTAAAACATAATCCCCTATTTGGTTAAATGAAAAATCGTACAAGGCAATTTTAGGATAAAAACCTGCTGGAAGCCACCAATTAAAAGTAAAACAAATGCTTGTAATAAGCGCTAAGGCTAAAATAGTTTTCACAATACGTAAGCGTTGCGAAACGTTGATGCTTGGGTTTATGAGTTGTTGTATCATTTTAATTTTCCGGCTTTGTAAAAATATTTTTTATAATAAGGCTCATCTAAATCGCTAATCATAACGCCTCGTTTGGTGGTTGCGTGTACAAATTTATTATTGCCTATATACACGCCCACGTGCGAAACTTTGTTGCCTGCAATTTTAAAAAAAACCATATCGCCCTCTTGCATTTCAGCAGTCTTTACGGTTGTTGTTAATGGTTCAATAGTGTTTGCTGCACCCGAAATAGATTTATGATATATATCTGCATATAATTTCGCAGCAAAGTGAGAACAATCTATTCCGTGTTTATCTGCGCCACCATATTTGTAGGTAACGCCATACCAATCATCAATAAAACTGACTAGCGTTTTATCAGAAATGCTTTTTGTTTCCAGCTTAATTTCTTCAACAGGTTTTTTTAACTCTATTTCTTCAGGCTTAGTTTCATGTTTTTCTTGGTTCGCAATAGCCTTGGTAGCAGGTTTTTCAGTAGTTTCTGTTTTTTTTGGAGTTGGATGGATTGCGGCAACAGGCTTCTTCGACTTACAGGAAGTCAAACATAAAACCAAACAAACAGAAACCAATCGCAAATGGCGCATACCCAAAAATAGATGATGCAAGGGCTTGTTTGCGGCAACCCCAAAGCGTTTATCTACATCGCTTTGTTAATTGTATTGTATGCTAATTTTTTTAGGGGCAGAAATAGCATTTCCATTTTGTATAGCAGGTTGCCATTTTTTAATTGATTTTATAAAATCAATAACATCTTTAGAACAAGCATCACAATTATTTAGTGATTTTAAAATTTCAATATTTGCGGCTTTGCCATTTTTATCGACTAAAAACTCAACCACAATTATTCCTGAATTTATAGTAGAAGAAATTTTTAAATTTTGTTTTGCATAAGCTGCGAAAGCACTGTCGCCATTAATAAAAGCAGGTTCTTTATAATTTTTAGAAGCATCGCTTTTTAAAGCAGCATTCGCATAATACGTACTTGATCTTGCTTTTTCTTCTGCTTTTTTAGCTTCAACAGGAGCAGCCGGAGATTGTTCGGTATTACTTTGTTGATCGTTATAAGCCATAGAAGGTTGACTTGAAGATGCCCCAACAATTTTTTTAGATTTGACAGAACCTTCAGCCCTGTTTTCATCATTAGCTATTACACCGGCTTGTGCAGAAATTACAGTGTTTACATCTTTACTCGCTTGTTGTTGAAAGGTTTCTTTATCAATACTTCCAATGCTTTTGGTATCGGCATCATTTAATGAGGACTGAGCATCAGATAAAGTTGCATCTTGTTTTTTTGCCCCGTAAGATCTTTCCTCTTCCACAACATCAGGATTATTATCTCGCTCATTTTTTTGCTTGGTTTTATTTTCTGCTAAAACAATTTT
>JBDTJJ010000223.1:0-2780 GCA_039935895.1 Bacteroidia bacterium
ATGTTACAGTAAATCCATTACCAACCGTTACGGTAAATAGTTCTACAATATGTGTTGGTCAGCAAACAGCTACATTAACTGCTGGCGGAGCAAGTACGTATATTTGGAGTCCATCGGCTACATTAAGCAATAATATAGGTGATACGGTAACAGGAACCCCCGTAACTACCACAAATTATACTGTTATTGGCACAGATAATAATGGGTGCCAAAACTTAGCTAATGCAACAATTGTTGTAAACGGTTTGCCAACAATAACTACCAGTAGCGCAACACCAACCTGTGTGCCATTATGTACAACCTTTAGTGTTACCAGTAACCCTGCGGCAAGTAATTATGTGTGGAATTTTGGCGATGGACAAACGTTAAACTCATCGCTTAATCCAGCATCAACTGCAATTACAACAGCTAAATGTTTTACAGTTTCGGGCACATTTGCAGTTAGTTTTACCATAACAGATATAAATAGTTGCGTAAACACAGTTTCTACTACCGCCACTGCTTATCCAATACCTTTAGCTGATTTTGAATTTCAACCGCAACCAATAAGTATAGTAGCTCCACAGGTGCAGTTTACTAACCAATCTGTTGGACTTATTTCAACGTATAATTGGAATTTTGGAGATACATACGGCAATGGTAGTGATACTTCTAATTTAATAAATCCATCTTACACATACTCAAACGTGGCAACATATAGTGTTACCTTGTTAGTTACTTCTCCTAAGGGATGTACATCTAAAGTGACGAAACCTCTTGTAGTAGAAGAAATTTATGTGTTATATGTACCTAATGCTTTTTCTCCAAACGGAGATAATACGAACGATATTTTTAAAGCAGTAGGCGAGGGCATAAGTAAATTTAAGCTATACATATTTGATAGATGGGGAAATACACTCTTTTATTCTGATGATATGAATAAAGGTTGGGATGGCACGTTTCAAGGAAAAGGTTCTCAACAAATACTACAAGAAGATGTATATGTTTGGAAAATTGATGCAACTGATTTTGTAAATAAAGCTCATGCTTTACACGGAACTGTTACGCTTGTAAAATAACTGTTTTATTTAAAAAGTTAATTGATACGTTAATTCGTAAAAACTAAACGAAATATTACAGATATTCGCACAAAAATTAACCATGCGTAAAATTTTATTTATTCTATTAGCTACTTTTTGTTTCTCTGGATTTTCTCAAAATGATACTATTGTACCTACAAAAAAACGTAAACTTAGCTGGTACGGTATGTGGGGTTATAACCGCGAGAAATACACAAAAAGCACTATTCACTTTAAAAATAATGGCACGGCAGGTGCAAACGACCCAACACATAGCTCTTACGATTTTACGATACATAATGTAAAAGCGCATGATAGTCCTGATTTTGATAAGATAGCAGGTTCTTGGCAAGATGTGGTAAATCTTACCATTCCGCAATTTAATGGGCGTATTGGCGTTTATTTTAATAACGATCATGATGAAGGGATTGAAGTTAGTTACGACCATGCTAAGTATGTGGTAACTGACGGGCAAGGCATGAATTTTACAGGTACCGTGCGCGGCAAATCAATCAGTAATCGCGACTCGTTTCCAACTCGTCAGCAATTTCATTTTGAGCATACCGATGGCGCGAATTTCTTGATGTTAAACTATGTCCGCCGTTGGAAATTATGGGTAAGTAAAAATAAAAAAAACAATGTTGGTTTTATTGTTAAGCCTGGTTTTGGCATCGTAATACCACGTACTGATGTTACTATTTTTAGTTCGCGCTTAAATAATTATTGGCACATTGCAGGTGTAATTGCAGGCGTTGAAACCGGTTTTAGAGCGCAATTGTTTAATCATTTAGTAATAGATTTTACAACCAAAGCTGCCTACGCAGATTATATTCAATGTCTTGTGCAGTACGCCGGAAACGGCACGGCAAGCCATAGGTTTGGAACTCTTATGGCTATTTTAAATGTGGGTTACCAGTTTAATACCAATAGGCCTGCTTTTAAAATGTTTAAGAAAAAACATAATTAATTAAGGTAATCAACAATCATAACCTTAAAATTATTTTTTAAGAGTAATGTAATTCAAATTATGCTTGCTATTTTTAGTTCGCATTATTTTGGACAATCTTTTTCAAAACATATTACAAAACATTGTTTCTTTTCAGCAAGATAAACCCTTGTTGTTTACGCATCTATTTTTTTGGATGTTTTTTGCTGTCGTACTTCTTTTCTATTCTTTTTTATACAAGTTTAGCAAAGCACGCACAGTATATTTATTTGTAGTTAGCTTATTCTTTTACTACAAAACAAGTGGCGTATTTATTGTGCTTTTACTTTTTACCATTTGCAGCGATTATTGTTGGGGTAAACTTATTTATAGTACCAAAAAAGATTCGATAAAAAAACTGGCCGTTACGTGTAGCGCTTGTATTAACCTGCTATTGCTTGGGTATTTTAAGTACGCGTATTTTTTTACTGAAAGTTCTAATGAGATTTTTGGCACACACATTAAATTTTTCAATCACTTTTCGCATTTTAGCAATAGTTATTTCAGCACGGCTTTTAGTGTAGATAAATTAATTCTTCCGGTAGGGATTTCTTTTTTTACTTTCCAATCGCTCTCCTATATTATTGATTTATACAGAGAAAAAGTAAAGCCTGTAAACAACATTTTTGAATATGGTTTTTTTGTCTGCTTCTTTCCACACTTAGTTGCCGGACCCATTGTAAAAGCACACGAATTTTTATATCAAATACATCAACCGTATAATCTTTTAAAAACAG
>JBDTJJ010000224.1:0-5748 GCA_039935895.1 Bacteroidia bacterium
ATAAAAATACTCTCTAAAATAATTTGACTAACAATAGAGTAGGGGGTTGCGCCCAATGCTTTACGAATCCCGATTTCTTTAGTGCGTTCTTTTACAATAATCATCATGATATTACTTACGCCTACAATGCCGGCTATCAAGGTAAAAATGCCAATAATGGTGACAAATATTTTTATGCCATCTAACATACCCATGGTGCGGGCGTATTCTACATTGTTATTGTAAACACCTAAAGCATCTACATCAGCAGGATTAAAATTATGGCGCTTTGCCATTAAAGTTCTAATTTCTTTGCTTATTTCTTCGCCGCGCTCAACACCTGTTGCACCGGTGCTAATCCATACGGCTTCTACATAATTTTTTCCATTCCAGGCACGTTGAGCAGTAGTTATGGGGATATAAATACGGTTGTTATCTCCATTACCAGGGTCGTTAAATACACCAACTACCATATATTTAGAGCCGCCCACATCAATATATTTACCAATAGCATCTACGCCTTTAAACAAAGTTTCTTCAACCGGTTTGCCAATAGAGCATACTTTGCTAAACTTATTAATATCATTCATATTAATAAATCGCCCTTTTACAATAGCTGCTTTTTCCAGATTTTGATGATCGGGCATAACAGGGCGTACTAAAAAACCGGCATGTTCTTTCTGGTAGCTTAGTATTTTACTTACATTGCCTTGAGAGATAGCAGAAGCATGATCAATTTCTTTTATTTTATCTTTAATAATATCATAATCATCATTGGTTAGTTTTATTTCTCTGTTAGGCTTTAACCCATTATACGCCATTACTGTGTTTCCGCCATATATTTCAATGCTATTGGCAGCATCGTTACCAAATTGGCTTTGGGCGCCCTTGCGTAAACCATTGCCAGCCCCTGATAACACCACTAAAATAAAAATACCCCAAGCCACACTAAAGGCCGTAAGGAATGTACGCAATTTGTTTTTGCCTATCGTTTCAAATATTTCCTGCCAGTTATCTCTATTAAACATTTGCCGTTTCTTCTTCGGTTACAATTAATCCGTCTTTTAACCGAATAACTCTATCCGTCATTTTACTAATATCATCTTCGTGGGTAACAACAACCAAGGTAATACCTTGCGCGTTTATTCCTTTAAATAAATCCATAACCTCTAACGAAGTTTTAGAATCTAAAGCACCTGTTGGTTCATCAGCAAAAATAACTTTTGGTTGTCCTATTAAAGCGCGCGCAATGGCCACACGTTGTTTTTGTCCGCCGCTTAACTCGCTTGGTAAATGATGTGCCCATTCTTTTAAGCCTACTTTATCTAAATATTCTAACGCTAATTTATTGCGTTCTTTACGAGAAACTTTTTGGTAGTATAAAGGCAATGCCACGTTTTCCATAGCGTTTTTAAAAGATAGTAGGTTGAATGATTGAAAAACAAAACCTAAAAATTTATTACGTAAATGCGCCGCTTGTGTTTGAGATAAGTTTTTAATCAGCGTGCCGTTGAGCATATATTCGCCACTATCGTAATTATCTAAAATACCCAATACGTTTAGCAGCGTTGATTTACCCGAGCCCGACGAGCCCATAATAGATACAAACTCGCCTTCTTTAATATGCGCGTTAATGCCTTTAAGTACTTTAAATTCGCTTTTACCAATGTGGTAGCTCTTTTGTATGTTGGTAAGTTTAATCAAGCGGAAAAATTTTAACCAAAGGTACGGTAATTATGTAAGTTAACATTTCCGCTTGCCACGTAAATAATGCGCTTGTACTATTTTTAAAAGTTCCAAAAGCTATGCCCTTAATTAAAATCATATTGGCTGCCTAGTTAACTTTACAAAACCTGTAATTGGGTTTCAATTAAATCTATTAATTAATTGGTTTATAGTTATAATTTATAAGATCGAAATAAAACCTCGTCATTATTTTAATCAAATTTAACATTTCAGACTTAACTAAAATAGTTTTTTCTAAATAGATTTGCAACCGTTTATAAAATGTATGAGTCAAACAATATGATGGAGTATTTAAAAAAACATACAGGCTTTATACAAATAATTTTAGCAATTATAATAAGCGGATACAGCCATCTGTCAGCGTTTACTGCTTTACATCCTTCAATTAAATACGGTAAAGAAACAGTGCGTATAAGCACATTTTCTCTTCAAAACAGCAATATATTTTTCTCAAAATCTACCTCTCCAGATAAGGATTTGCCACTTTTTGAAAACGTAGATGAAGATGAAATTATTTCTGCGAAAAAGAATTTAGAGAATGTAACTCATTCTACTTGTATTTTATTTGCTCAGGCCTTTGGATGTTTTTTCTCTAATAATAAAATATCACCTCCTACTTGTAAGTATATTCTCTGTACTTCATCCAATTTATATCTAACATTTCAGGCATTAAAAGTCTGATAAGCGTTAGGCAATTTAATTTGCCTCAACATCCAGCCGGTTATTTTTTACCGCGTGGTTTTTCAATAAATATTAATTTAAATGAGCATTGGGCAACAATGCTAAAAAACAAACAACAAAACCTATATCGTGTTAAACAACAAAATTAGTATGAAAAAGATTCCAGTATTTATGGGCCTGTGCGCATTACTGTTTGGTACAAGCTGCGGAGCAAAAAAAGAAGAAAAAGAAGAGGAAGTCAAGTTTTCGGTTACTAGCCCGTTAAAAAAGGACACCACAATCATAAAAGACTATGTATGTCAAATACGTGCCATACAGCACATAGAAGTTAGAGCCTTAGAACGAGGGTATCTGCAAAATATTTATGTAGATGAAGGTCAAGTTATAAAACAAGGGCAAATAATGTTTCAAATTATGCCCTTGGTATTACAAGCCGAAGCACAAAAAGCACAAGCTGAAGCTAATTATGCCGAAGTTGAATACCTAAACACAAAAAGATTGGCAGATAGTAATGTGGTTTCAAAAAACGAACTGTCTTTGGCAAAAGCTAAATTTGATAAAGCAAATGCAGAGTTATCATTAGCCCAAACACATTTAAGATTTACCGAAATTAAAGCACCTTTTGATGGTATTATGGATCATTTTCATGTAAGGTTAGGAAGCCTTTTAGAAGAAGGCGATTTACTTACCACCTTATCTGATAACAGTAAAATGTGGGTTTATTTTAATGTACCCGAAGCTGAATACCTTAACTATAAACAACAAGCAAAAAGCGATAGCTTAATGAAAGTAAATCTGTTAATGGCTAATAATCAATTATTTCAGTATCAGGGTGTAATTCAAACAATCGAAGCTGATTTTAATAACGAAACAGGTAACATTGCCTTCAGGGCAACATTTCCAAACCCCGATGCACTTTTAAGGCACGGCGAAACCGGAAACGTAGAAATGGTTGTACCATATAAAGGTGCTATCCTTATCCCTCAAAAATCAACTTTCGAAATTTTAGAAAAGAAATATGTATTTGTAGTAGGTAAAGATAACATTGTGAAACAGCGAGAAGTTATTATTGGCGGCGAAATGCCTGATTTATACATCATTAAAGGTGGATTAAACGGAAGTGAAAGAATTATGCTGGAAGGAATACGTAAAGTAAAAGATGGTGATAAGATAGAGTTTGAATACGAAGATCCAAAAGTTGTATTTCCAAAATTAAGAGTATACGCGGGGTAAGTATTAATAGTTAAAAAAAAGAAAAATGTTTACTAAATTCATTCAAAGGCCTGTACTCGCCATCGTATTATCACTCGTAATTGTTTTTATGGGGGCGCTTGCTATTAAAACGCTGCCCACATCGCAGTTTCCTAATATTGCACCTCCCATGGTTATGGTTTCTGCATCATATCCGGGAGCTAGTGCTAAATCATTAGCAGAATCGGTTATTATTCCTCTAGAACAAGCCATTAACGGTGCTTGGGGGATGAGATACATGACTTCTGATGCTACCAGCGCGGGTGAAGCAAATATTCAAATTATATTTCAGCCCGGTACGGATATAAATCAAGCTTTGGTACAAGTATCCAATAGGGTAGAACAGGTAAGAAACAGGCTTCCTACATTGGTACAACGCGAGGGTGTAATTATTACCCCCGTAATACCAAGTATGCTTATGTACATTAACTTGTTTAGTAAAGATACTAGCGCTAGCATGAAGTTTATCTTTAACTACGCTGGTGTTAACATGATACCTGAAATACAACGTATTAATGGTATCGGTCAAGCTCGTATATTAGGTAGTCGCCAGTACGCTATGCGTATTTGGTTAAACCCGGATAGAATGCGTGCCTATAAAGTATCGCCAGACGAGGTAATGGAGGCCATGGCAGATCAGAGTATTATTGGTAAAGCCGGACGTATTGGTAGAGCTGATAGTAAACGTGCAGAAGCGCTTGAGTTTGTGTTTTCATATTCTGACAGGTTTAACGACCCTTCGCAGTATGGAAATATTATCATTAAAGCCAATGCAAACGGAGAACTTCTTCGCTTAAAAGATATTGCTAAGGTTGAGTTAGGTAGCGAGTATTATGATATTTACTCTAATATAAATGGGTATCCATCGGCTGCTATCGTTTTAAAACAAACTTATGGTAGTAATGCCAGCGAGGTAATCGAAAACGTAAAAGCTAAACTAGAAGAACTTAAAGAATCTTTCCCTCCGGGGATGGAATATGAGGTTAGTTATGATGTATCTAACTTCTTAGATGCCTCTACCGAAAACGTAATTCACACCCTGCGAGATGCCTTTATTTTGGTGGCCTTGGTGGTATTTATTTTCTTGGGTGATTGGCGTTCAACGCTTATTCCAACACTTGCCGTACCAATATCGTTAATTGGAGCCTTTATTTTTATGCAGCTTTTTGGCTTAACTATTAACATGATTACGCTGTTTGCGGTTGTACTCGCCATAGGTATAGTCGTCGATGATGCCATAGTTGTGGTTGAGGCGGTTCACGCCAAAATGGAGGAAGAAGAGCATATTACTCCTTTTAATGCGGTAAAAAAAGTGCTTGGAGAAATTAGTGGAGCCGTTATTGCCATTACTTTACTAATGACTGCCGTGTTTGTTCCCGTAGCATTTATGTCGGGTCCGGTAGGTACTTTTTATAGGCAGTTTTCCATTACCATGGCAAGTGCTATTGTACTTTCTGGTTTCATAGCACTAACACTTACGCCTGTATTGTGTGCCATGATATTGAGAAATGAACACGGAAAAGTAAAAAAGAAAACTCTATTGAGTCGTTTCCTTGGTAGCTTTAATCGTGGTTTTGAAAAACTTACCAGTGGATATGTTTGGATATTACGTAAAATAGCCCATAAAAAATTAGTTACCGTTGGTATATGGATTGCCTTTGCGTTTGGAATATTTGAAATAGCAACGCATTTACCAACTGGTTTTATTCCTAGTGAAGATCAGGGGATGATTTATGCTATTATTCAAACACCTCCCGGCTCAACTTTAGAAAGAACCAATGATATAGCAAACCAACTGGAAAAGATTATTCAAAAAGTAGAGGGTGTTCAATCTGTTTCTTCCATAGCTGGTTACGAGGTATTAACCGAAGGAAGGGGGTCTAACGCAGGAACCTGTTTGATTAACTTAAAAAAGTGGTCGGATAGAAAACACACCATGCAAGATATTATTTATGAGCTGGAAGAAAAAGCAAAAGTTATTCCGGGTGCAACCATCGAGTTTTTCGATCCTCCGGCAGTGCCGGGCTTTGGTGCCGCAGGTGGTTTTGCTTTACAAATGTTAGATAAAACCAATAGTGGAGATTATAACCA
>JBDTJJ010000225.1:0-4326 GCA_039935895.1 Bacteroidia bacterium
GTTACCAAAGGAAAAGTAACGCTTGAAATTAAAAAAGAACACACTAATTTAATTGATGCTATTTCTCACGGTGCGGCCGACGGAATGAAAATTGCCATCAACGTTATTGCTATGTTGATTGGATTTATTGCACTAATTGCCTTTGTAAATTATGGTTTAGGAAAACTTGGAGGCATTAATAATTTTTGTCCGGCTTTATCTTTAGATTATATTTTTGGGAAACTTTTTTATCCTTTAGCTTGGTGCATGGGCGTTCCGGAGGTTGATGTGCAGCAAGTAGCTACCATTATGGGTCAAAAATTGACCATCAATGAGTTTGTTGCTTTCGATACCTTAACGCATAAACTAGCAACTCCTTTAACCGATAAAGGTTTACTTATTGTAAGTTTTGCTATTTGTGGCTTCGCTAATTTTAGCTCGGTGGGTATGCAAATTGGCGGTATTGGAGCATTAGCCCCGGAACGTAGAGCAGATTTGGCTAAACTGGGTATTCGTGCTTTAATAAGCGGTACATTGGCTTCTTATCTTTCGGCTACCATTGCAGGTATGCTAATTTAAGACTATGGTTTTTTTGTAGTATCTAAAACAAAAGGTTTAATGGTTGCTTTTCTAACCATAGGTTTAACTTCCTTATTATAAACAGGCAGGTTTCTCTTAGCTACGTTGTTTCCAGAATTTGTATTTGCAACTGGTTTAACCGGTTCTGGCTCTGTTTTTACCCATTCTGCTTTTTGTGAAGCAGGCGCTACTTTTGGCTCTTCAACAGGTATAAATGTTGGCGTTACTTCTGTTTGAGTTTCTTGTCTAATTTCAGGTTCTTTTGCAGGAACAAATTCTGTATGCAGAATAGGCGGAGCAACAGCTTCTGCGCGAGGTGCTTCTTTTACAGGTGTAATTTCCTTCTGTTCAATTTTAACTTCCGCTCTGCGAACTGTTTGAGCAACGATTTGTTTATTTATCCCAACTAAAAAAATAAAACTAATTATAAACGGGCTGATGGTTTTCATTTTGCGTATATTTATTACAAAGATAAAACTAAGCTAATTATATGGCAATTCTATAGCTTAATTAACAAGTATTGTTAAATTTTATGGAGATACTTAACTATATATATGGAAAACTATGCATGCATAATAATCTACTTAAAACCATTCATCGACAAAAACCGTTAATTCGTATAATTTTTGATTTTTTAAGCCCACTTCTTTCATATTCGCATAATTTTTATTATATCTTTACGTTAGACTATAACAAGAACCAAATAGATTTTAATCTTTTTCAAAATATAAAAACATGAGTGCAACACTTGAATTATCTCTGCAAGGAACCCTTAAAAAGTTTTTCGGTTTCGGAAAATTTAAAGGAAATCAGGAAAAAATTATCACAAATATTTTAGATGGCAAAGATACCTTTGTTATTATGCCTACTGGCGGCGGTAAATCGCTGTGCTACCAGTTGCCGGCTATTGTAAGCGAAGGCACGGCTATCATCGTTTCTCCTTTAATTGCCTTAATGAAGAACCAGGTGGATGCCATCCGTGGTTTTAGCAACGAAGATGGAATTGCACATTTTTTAAACTCATCGCTTACCAAAGCAGATATTACGCAGGTTAAAAAAGATGTATTGGCCGGAAAAACCAAACTATTATATGTAGCGCCAGAAACTTTGACGAAAGAAGACAACATTAAATTCTTTACCGAATTTAACGTATCCTTCTTTGCTATTGATGAAGCGCATTGTATTTCTGAATGGGGGCATGATTTTCGTCCAGAATATCGTCGCCTTCGTCCTATTATAGATAAAGTTAGCGAGCGCATGAAACGCAAAGTGCCTGTTATTGCTTTAACAGCAACCGCTACGCCAAAAGTTCAGTTAGATATTCAGAAAAACTTGGATATGTTGGATGCTGATTTATATAAATCATCGTTTAACCGCGGTAATTTATATTATGATATTCGCCCAAAAACCAACGTAAACAAAGAAATTATAAAATACGTAAAACAAAATGCCGGCAAATCGGGTATTATTTATTGTTTGAGTCGTAAAAAGGTGGAAGAAATTGCTGAAGCCTTAAAAGTAAACGGCATTAAAGCCGAGCCTTACCACGCAGGTATGGATGCTAAAGAGCGCGCCAAAGTGCAAGACGCTTTTTTAATGGAAGATTTAAACGTAATTGTGGCAACCATTGCTTTTGGGATGGGAATTGATAAGCCAGATGTACGTTTTGTAATCCACCACGATATTCCAAAATCGTTAGAGAGTTATTATCAAGAAACTGGTCGCGCTGGTCGTGATGGTGGCGAAGGTAATTGCGTTACTTTTTACAGCTACGATGATATTGTTAAACTTGAGAAATTTTTAAAAGGGAAACCGGTTGCCGAAATGGAAATTGGAAAAAGCCTTTTACATGAAACCGTTTCTTTTGCCGAAACTTCTTCTTGTCGCCGTAAAGTTTTACTACATTATTTTGGTGAAGAATTTGAAGAAAAAAACTGTAATGCTCTTTGCGATAATTGCCGTCATCCAAAACAAAAAACAGAAGGTAAAGCAGATGTGGCACTTGCACTGGAAGCCGTACTTGCTGTTAAAGAAAAACATAAAACAAAAGATGTTATTAATGTATTGATGGGTTCATTAACCTCAACCGGCAAAACCTACAAACACAACGATTTAGATGTTTTTGGAGATGGTGTGCAAGATGATAAAGATGATCGTTACTGGAGCGCGGTTTTTCGCCAGGCATTGGTAAATAGCTTACTTAGTAAAGATATTGAAAACTACGGTTTATTAAAAGTAAGCGATAAAGGAAAAGCATTCCTTAAAAAACCATATTCTATTATGGTTGCTCGCGATCATGATTACAGCGGAGCAGAAGGCAGCGATGATGATGATATTGTAACGCCAACTGGTAAAGGCTCTGGTGCTACAGATGAGTTGTTATACAGCATGTTAAAAGATGAGGTTAAAAAAATATCTAAGCAAGCTAAATTACCTCCTTACGCTATTTTTGCCGAAACTTCTTTAGAAGAAATGGCCATTCAATACCCAATAACTGTTGAAGAGTTAACGCATATAAACGGCGTTGGACAAGGGAAAGCAACCAAATTTGGTAAATCTATTATTGCTTTAATTAAAAAGCATGTTGATGAAAACGAGATTGAACGCCCAATGGATATGGTGGTAAAATCGGTGGCTAATAAATCAGGAAATAAAATTTATATTATTCAAAATATTGACCGTAAAATAAATTTAGAGAACATAGCAAAATCAAAACAGCTAACGTTTACCGATTTGTTGCACGAAATGGAAACCATTGTTTTTTCTGGCACAAAACTGAACATTAAATATTACTTAGATGAAAATATGGATGTTGAGAAGCAAGAAGAAGTAATTGAATATTTCCGTGATTCTGAAAGTGATTCGGTGGAAGCTGCTTTAAAAGAACTTGGTGCTGATGATTATACCGAAGAAGAAATACGTTTAATGCGTATTAAATTCTTAAGTGAATTTGCTAATTAAAACGCTTCGACTTCGCTCAGCGTGACAGTATAAAAAAAGGCTTTCAAATTAATTGAAAGCCTTTTTTGTTTGTGTGCATTTGCGTTAGGGATTGCAGTGTAAAGCTTTTTGGAAATGCTTTTTCAGCATTCTGCGAAGCAAAATAAAAAAAACTAAAACGATGAGCTAAATCCAAAAACTTGAAACGTAAAGCCCGACGGCGAATGAAATTTCTCGACTTCGCTCGAAATGACAACACGCCGTAACGCCCAACTACCCTTTTCTATCAGGATTATCCGTTAAAAAAGCACCCCAATTTTTATACGTTTTTTTTGCAGATTGCATACCGGGCTTACTTTGAAAATGGTGACAAACAGCTACTGCCAAGGCATCTGTGGCATCTAAATATTTATTGTTGTTAGTAAATTTTAAAATTTGTTGCAACATTGCCGCTACTTGTTCTTTAGCTGCGTTACCATTGCCGGTTATACTTAATTTTATTTTTTTAGGAGAATATTCAAAAATAGGGACTTCAAAATTTAAGGCCGCCGCCATAGCCACGCCTTGCGCACGTCCCAGCTTTAGCATGCTTTGCACGTTCTTGCCAAAAAATGGGGCTTCAATGGCAAATTCATCCGGTTTATGTTTTTTTACCAGTTCGGTTACTGCGACAAATATTCTTTGTAAACGAATGGTATGATCGTCGTCGGCATTTAATTTTATCACATCTAATTCTATCAGCTTCATTTCGCTGCCCTTAATGTGTATAAGCCCAAAGCCCATGATAACCGTACCGGGATCGATACCTAAAATTATTTTATCGGTTAT
>JBDTJJ010000226.1:0-3911 GCA_039935895.1 Bacteroidia bacterium
AAAGTAGCCCCTAATCCGTTACAAACCGAAGCTGTATTAGTACTTACCGATGGCAACGATAAAACGTTTACCGTAGATGATATCGTACTCGTACAATTATTGGTATTGGTTACAACAACCGTAAGAACGGTGTTAGTTGTTATAGTAGGTGTAATACTTGCTGTACTTGCGCCGTTGCTCCAACTATAGGTATATGTCCCTGCGGGAGAAGGAACCGCAATTAAAGTATCTTTTTGATTGGAACAAGTGCTTGGATGATTGCTACTTACCGAAAAAGTTGGAAGCGCTAATCCTTTTATGGAAACAGTTGCTATGCTTTTACAACCACTTGCGTTTGTACCTGTTACAGTATAAGTTGTATTGGTAGTTGCTGTTGGTGTAATGGTAACTACACTTCCTGTTGTAGCACTTAATCCCGCAGCCGGACTCCAACTATACGTAGAACCACCACTAGCAGTTAGTGTAGTTGTTGTGTTTGCACATATATTTAATGTTTGTGTAAGTGCACCATTAATCATTGTTATTGGTAAAGGATTTACCGTAATTGCTTTACTTAATGTTTGTTTATTTCCGCAAACACCGCTTACAACACAAGAATAGGTCATATTAGTGGGAGGAGCTACTGTTATTACTTGCGTTGTTTGTCCGCCTGGCGACCAAAGGTATGAACTAGCGCCCGCAGGACCAGTTAATTTTGTGCTATCTCCATAACAAATAGTAGATGGTGCTGCTGTTATATTTGTAAACTGAACACCCGAATTTGCTGTTACTGTGTAGTTGCAAATATCGCCTCCCCAACCATCAACCATTAAATAATAATCTTGTCCAACTGTTAAACTGTTTGCCGTTAAAGCAAAGCTGGAAGCGCTTTGTTGAAAATCTGATACAGGTACATAGCTACAACATCCTGTTCCCGAAAAAATTTGCATTTGTATTCCTCCGTTAGAAAAACAATTACCCACTGTAACACTAAAAGTGGCGCTGGCTGCTGCTGCTGTAAATCTAATCCAAGAGTTGTTATCAATAGTTACATCAAAACTGTAGGTGTTTGGAGGAACCGGATAAGGTTGCCCAACACCCCAAGCACCAGCCATACCAAAAGTAGTTGCTCCTTGCGAAACGGACCCTGGAGTATAAACATAACCCGCTCCGGCCTCGGCATCGCCGCGCATATTACAAGGTCTATCGGGTGTATAAGCATTTGTGTTAGAGCTATATCCGTTTAAATTGCAAATATAAAGTGCATTTGCACAGGCATCATTTGTAGGAGATGATACGCATAAACCAAAATTACCTACGCTTGTACCATAACCCCAATATCTAATATAAACGGTTGTTCCTGGTGTTAAACCTGTTGCGCTTAGGTAAGGTAAATTATCATTTGATGTACCCGGATAATTATGATCATCATTACAAGCAATTTGTGTTAAAGAGCCACAAGCCCCTGAATATAGAGCCATTACACCATCTGAAATTCTGGAGGGGGTAACGTTAGGTTCTGATGTGATAAATATATTACCTGATGCCGGAACGGTAACTGCAAACCACATATCGTGAGATGAAGCGGAAAAACCACCTATATAGGGTGAACTACCTCCACAAGCGCTTGGTGTTGGAGCTAAAGCCGATGAAGTTGATGTTGCCGATGAATTATTAAATGTAGTGTAATTACAATCTGCAGTAACGCCTCCTAAATTAATGGCATTACAAGGTTCATCGCCTGTAGAGACTTGTCCGGTTACACAAATACTAAATGGAAAACCACCATTGCCCGACCAATAATCAAACACGCGAACGTAATATACCGTGCCTGGTGTTAAGCCTATCTCTGTTCCTGTTTCTCCACCGCCGGTCGCGTTATTATCAATACAATCTAAAGAAGTAAAAGCACCGCATGTACCCGAAAATATTTCAATTACCGGATCCATATTTGCAGATGGAGTTACCGTAATGATTTGCTGTGTGTTGTTGGCTGTAAATTTATACCAAACATCATCATCCGGGCTACCATTACAATTACTTGTATAAGATTGTGTTGCTCCATAAGACGTGCCTGCGGTGGATGAACAAATGGAATTTACCGATAAATTGGTAGCAGAAGCACAAGCATCATTTGCCGGTGGAGTAGGGGGGTTGCTTACACAAACACTAAAGGTTGATGAAGCCGAACCAGCAAAGTAATGGTAAATTCTAAAGGTATAAACGTTTCCAATAGTTAAACCAGTTGCGTTAATAACTTCCTGCTGACCTGCATTGGTTAAATCCTGACAATATAAACTAACTAAAGAGGCGCATGCTCCTGAAAACAATTGCACAACAGGGTCGTAGCTTGCTGATGGGCTTACTGTAATTTGATGCGATGTTTGCGTTGCTGTAAATTTATACCAAACATCATCATCGGCTATACCCACACAACCGGGAATACTTTGCGTTGCACCGGCTGAGGTTCCGCTGGTATAAACACAGCTTGCGTTTGGCGTAATAACTGTTGCGCTGCTGCAATTTTCGCTTTGCGAAAACGTTTGCAAGCATAATAATCCAAAAAATAGAGGTAGTAGTTTTTTCATTTTATAAATATTTATTCGGTAATTTTTTCTGATTGAGAGGTGTAGCCGTTATAATTAAGACCGTTATCTATAATCATTTTTTTGATGGAGATGATGTCAAAATCCTTGTCGCCTTCGGCGTGTTTTGGTTTTTCCTCCAATATAAATGTAATTTCAGCCGATTTTTTCTCAAGTTTTAAGCGGTATTTGCAGTTTTCTATACCTTTTAAAGCACCAATTTCATCTACAACATGTTGTAAAATTTGTTCGTTTTCTACATTTAAAACGCTGTAATAGTAATGAGTACGCGTTATTTGTTTTTGTTGCTGTGCAAACCCTACGCTGCATAAAACAATAAAAATGACAAGTAAAGTTTTTTTCATGCGATAATTTTATTAAAGTATATACTAATTTTACGCAAGTGGTTTTCAGTCCGTTTATAAACGCTGTGTAAGATATTCACCCGTACAACAAAAATAGTAATAAAACTCAATTACGCAACATTAAGTTGTTAAATTGAGGTAATATTCCGATAGATTTGTTTATAAATAGCCAGGTATAATACAATTAAATTATTTAGTTACTTTTGCGCCATATTTTATATATGAAAAAATTAGTAATAGTATCCATTTGTTTAACATTGTTGCTAAGTTTTTGTCAGAACGAAACTTCTAAAAAAACGTCTAATAAAAAAGAAGAAATAGCTCTTAAAAAAGATAGCGCTGTTACAGCCGAAAAAAAAGATAGCGTTAAGCCAACAGCTTCGACCGATGTTTCAAATATATACAATGCAACGGCATCTGTTTTAGCAGGATTGAAAAGTTCAGCAGGTACTTTATCAAATTATATGGATTCTGCAGCGTGGAAAGAAAATGCTAACTCAATTGATAGCAGCTGGAAACGTTTAGAAAGAACGCGCTTGGTTAAAATGCGCAATTGGAGAGATAAAGAACTTAGTGCTATTAATAAAAACGATAAAACCTTATTCTATCCTTTTTCTGGACCAGATTTTTTAACGGCTTATACATTTTTTCCGGATGTAGATAAATACGTTATGCTTGGTCTTGAGCCAATGGGCAGGCTTCCTGAAATTAATAAAATGAAAGGTAAAGATGCCGAGCAATATGTAAAGAATTTTAAAACATCGTTAGCCGATATTTTTAATAAAAGCTATTTCATTACCCAATACATGGGGCGCGATCTGCAAAATCAAAAAGTAAATGGAACGTTGCCAATATTAAGCTTCTTTATTAAACGCACCGGAAATGAAATTACCAACATTACTTTTGTAGTTAAAAAAGATAAAGACAGTATTATTGAGGTTCCTTACGATTATAAAGATAAAAAGAACTTACCTTTTGGCGT
>JBDTJJ010000227.1:0-6387 GCA_039935895.1 Bacteroidia bacterium
GAAGAAATAAACCATAATCTGGCAATTAAATATTTAAATGAAACCAAAGGCATTTCACTCGTAATACAGGTAAAAGCCATCCAGGCTACTTGCAAAAAAATAATAATAGTTACCGGATGACGTAATATTTTTTTGTCGATTATTTTACCATAAAGTTGGTATATAGGAAGTAATAATAAAACACCAGCCATAAAGGGTTCAGTTGGCAAACTTAAATCAACTTCCGAATTTATACCTAGCTCTCTTAATGTTAAGGCTAATGGAGTAAAAAATACAATTGAAAATACAAAAGTATCAAATGAAAAAAAAGCTAAGAGTAATAAAGCAACTAATGCAGGTAGTAAACAATATGGTATAAATAATTCTTGTTGCTTGGGTAATACGTATAAAAAACCAAATAGGTAGGCAATGCAAATAGAATAGAAAACAACGAGTGTTTTACTCTTTAATAATTTTTGCATAAGCTATTTTAATGTTATCTATAAAAATAAAATAGAGGCAAGATATAACCAGCATGGTTACTCCACTTAAAATTACAACAAACCAAGGTTTTGGCCAAGTAGGTGTGGTGGGTTTTACGGGCTTGGACGCTACTACAACAAAGGTATTTTTTCGATAATAATCGCTTAAATGTTTTTGATAATCATTGTTAGCAAAAGCTAGGCTCCTTACTTGGTCATCAAAATAAATAGAAAGTTCACCTTGTTCAATACCATATTTATTCATGTCTTGCATAAGCTTACTAAGGAATGTACTTGATGAATTTGTCGATTTATATTCGTTCCGAGCAGCTTCTTTTAATTGCACGCCAACATTTAATAAACCATAGTTCTGGCTCATGTATTCTAATATTTTTTTTGTACTATCAACTTCTTTAGTTTTATATTTTAAATAAACTGTTGAATTTAAAACATCTTCATTATATTTCTCTCTATGTTCATTTTCAATTAATTGGTTAACTCCGTCAATAATACCAAGCACTAACATTTTGGCAGTATCAGGGTTATTATCAACTACTTTAATTTCAACCGATTCATATTTTGTTTTTGTAATTTTTATTTTTGCGGTAATAATATCATCAATTATATCTAGGTAATTTTCTTTTGTAGAATCTATGTGATAATGGTTCAGTAGTTTAAATTTAGTCACCACGTACGCACGCACTTCGTTGGATTCTAAAAATTGCAATAGTTGTTCTGTTTGAGACTCTTGCCCGTAAGCAACTATATTTGCTGGATATACATAGGCTATTGATGTGTAAAGAGGTTTGGCAGAGAACGAATAAATTAAACCCACAACCATAGCTATTGCAACTACAATAGCAATATGCTTTTTTGCCTTAAAAATCTTTTTTATTATTGATAAATTGGTGTTTAACATAACTTTCAAACCTATATTTTATTTTTCATTAAAGCTGTTAAATTTTAAAATAAAACATAAAAACATTACTCAGTGTTTCTTCAGTTTTTAGGTTTAAAAGATGTTTTGCTAATTAGATACATTAGCTGATTTTACATTTTTAAAAACTTCTTTTAATTTATCTATATATATAAAGTATAAACACGCTAATACAAATGAAGCAATGGCAGTCAAACCTGTAACCATGCCTCTTTTAGGCCAATATTTAATATCTGGTTTTGTAGGTTCTGAAGCAACTACCGTATAAGTTAATTTACGGTTAAAGTCTCTGATTGATTTTTCAAGGTCATTTTCAACCTCTGCGTATCTTCCTGACTCTGCATTTATGCAATTAGAAATAGTAACCAATTCTGGGCCATAATTTTGCATATTTTTAAACACTTCATTTAGTTTTGTATTTTCTTTGCCTTCGGCCATTAGCTTGTAATAATTCCTGGAGGCTTCTTTTAATTGAGAACCCATATCTAACAAACCATAATCTTTACTTAAAATAGTAAGTCTTTGCTGCAAGCTATCTAATGTTTTTCTTTTGGCATTTAAATAAGCTTTATTTGTTGCAATAAACTCATTAAATTTACTTAAATGTTGCTTTAATATCAGCTTATTTACAGATTCTATCATAGCAGATGCTATAAGCTTTGCAGTATCAGGGTCTTGATCTAGCACAGTAAGCTCAACAGATTCATACTTGGTTAACGATATTTTAATGTTTTCCTCAAAAATATAATCAAAATAACTATGAAATTTTGTTTCAAGGGTATCTAGTTTATAATGTTTATCAAGGCGTAAATTTCTTCTAACATCATTTCTAACATCATACGAATTAAAAAATTGAATTAATAACTCAGCATGAGAAATATTGTTGTAGTTCTGTTCCATAAAAAACGGAACCATATTTGCTGGATAAAGATATGCTTGAGAGCGATACTTTGGTTTGATAATAAAAGGCAATGTTACAATAATAGCTGCCAAAGAAGCTAAAAAGGTTATTAAAAAGATATGCTTTCGGTTTTTATAAAGCGTTAATAAAATAGCGTTGTTAGATTTCTCCATAAAAAAAAATTAGGGCTTAAAGATAGTAAATCAATTATTAATCTAATGTAACAAATTCATTTAACTTTTCGGTAAAAAAAGCGGCTAATTTGCTTTGGTAAATCTTGGTTTTATATTTTTCTACCCAACGAATGCCTTGTATGGTATTGGTTAAAAATATCTCATCAGCGTTCATTAATGTATTAAATGCTAGGTTAATTTCGTAACAAAGTATCCTGTTTTCTTTGGCAATATCTATAATTTGTTTGCGCAAAATGCCTTCAATGCAACCTTCGCTTAAAGAAGGTGTATAAAGTGCCCCGTTTTTTACAATAAAAACATTTGAGCTTATGCTTTCGCACACATTGCCATCTTCGTTTATAATAAAGCAATCATCCATTTTAATATCTTTTTTATAGATGCCGGCAAGCACATATATTAAAGCGTTACCTGTTTTTAAATTAGATAATTTGTTTTTATGTTTTTTAATATCATGAAAAACATCTACTGTGTAACCAACTTCATTGATTTTGTAACCGCCTTTAAAATCAAGGTCTTCGGTTTCAATTAAAAAAGAAATATCGTTGCTGTGCGGCGTATAAAATCCGCCTTCATTTCTAAAAATAGTTAAGCGTGCGCGCGCATCATTTTTAAGATTATTCTTTTCAATGAGTTCTGTAATAAGTTTAGATATATTTTCGCCATTAAAACTTGGTGGTATATTCATGCGTAAAACGGTCATGCCCACTTTTATCCTTCGTAAATGATCTTGCAAAAACAAAGGTTTATTATTTACTACGCGTATGGTTTCAAATAAAGAATCGCCGTATCTAAATGCTCGGTTAGCAAAAGAAACTACGGGTTCGTAAATACTAATTAAGTGTCCGTTGTAATTGCAATATGTGTCTTTATCCTGCATGTTTGGTATCTGCCGCAAGATAAAAGTAATAATTTTTATGGATAGATTTTTTTCTTAACAAAAGTTTGAAAACTTAATCAGTTAAATTCTCTAAAATAGGTACATTAGTCGCGATTTTTAAATTAAAATACTATGATAAAAAATATTGCTGTTATCGGCTCTGGTACTATGGGAAACGGAATTGCCCACGTGTTTGCACAATTTGGTTATAAAGTTGCTTTAATAGATGTAAACGCGCAAGCGCTTGAAAAAGCCATTGCAACAATCACTAAAAACATCGACCGGCAAATTGCAAAAGGCTCGCTTACCGAAGCTGATAAAACAAGCGCTTTAAGCAATATTAAAACGTTTACCAAGCTTGAAGAAGGCGTAAAAGGTGCCGATTTAGTTATTGAAGCCGCTACCGAAAACGTACAAATTAAATTAGAAATTTTTAAACAATTAGATGCCGTTTGCGATGCCAATACGATACTTGCATCAAACACATCATCTATATCTATTACCAAAATTGCTTCGGTTACCAAGCGCGCCGATAAAGTAATTGGTATGCATTTCATGAACCCGGTTCCAGTAATGAAATTGGTAGAAGTTATTCGTGGATATTCTACTTCAGATGAAGTTACTTCTTTAGTGATGGATATGTCTAAAAAATTAGGCAAAGCTCCAGTAGAAGTAAACGATTATCCGGGTTTTGTAGCTAACCGTATTTTAATGCCTATGATAAACGAAGCCATTTATACCTTATACGAAAACGTGGCTGGTGTTACCGAAATTGATACCGTTATGAAACTTGGTATGGCGCATCCAATGGGGCCATTGCAGCTTGCCGATTTTATTGGTTTAGATGTTTGCCTAAATATTTTAAATGTGTTGTATGATGGTTTTGGCAATCCAAAATACGCACCTTGTCCGTTATTAATTAATATGGTTACTGCCGGAAGCCTTGGTGCTAAAAGCGGTAAAGGTTTTTACGAATACACTGCAGGTAGTAAAGATTTAGTTGTTACCGAGCGTTTCCGTAAAAAGGAATTAGTTTAAATATAGCATATTATTTTAATTTTTTGTTGTGCTTTGGGCGTTCCGGCGGCTATCATTTAGAATAATTCTATAAATTTTCTGCGCCGTCGGGCTTTACGCTCATACTCCGCCATGTCGACTTCGCTCAATGTGCGGGGTAACCGCTACAATCCCTAACGCACACACAACAAAATACTCAAATAATTGGTACAATAAATTAAATATCGGGTTCTTTTATGTAAGAAATTTTTGCCTTTTGATACTTATCTTTTATAATAAATTTTTTAAATCCAACCATCGTTTCAAACGGACCATCTACAACAGCTAAATTTACAAGCCAAGCAGGTATGGCTCCACCCGGATCTACTAATAATTGATATTCAATTTCTACCAACCCGTCTTTTAAAGGCGTTAAAGACCATTTTGCATTAAAATTTTTTATACGCACAAAACCGTCTTTATTTGGAATGTAAGTTGCATTGCAGGTAGATGTTATATTAATAATTTTTGTTTTAGGATTTTGAGTTTCTTTTATCGTCACTACAAAATCCCTGTCAGACGCGGGCCAGGGAGCAACTACGGTTTGATAATGAATGCAGGTTGTATCGTTTATTTTTTTTAAAGTGGTTGATTCTCCACATTTATAAACCCATTTTGTATAACTTTCATAATCGGTTAAAAGAGCAATAATACTACTTAAAGAAGTTTTTATAGTAATATCAGATTTTAGTTCTTTAAAGGCAGAGTTTTCAGCATGGCGTGTATAAACGGCAATATCGTTTTCGTTTTTTTTAAGCTCCCAATCGGTTACTTTATGTTGCGAAAAGCACTTAATGCTAATCAATAAAATAAAAGCAAAAAGAAGTTTGTTTTTAGACATAATATAAAATTAAAGTAAATTAATGTTAAGGCAAATTTACTTAATATATAGTAACTAAAAAGGCTAAAAAACTTATTAAATAAGCGTATCTATTTTAGCACTCCGTACAGTGTTTCCATTTAGATTTTAATAAATGAAGTTAAATTTTTACTAAGCCGTTATTGCAAACAAAAAATGCGTAAATTGCAATCATATTAATCAATAAAAAATAACACATGAAAAAATTATTATTTATTTCGTCTCTTTTAGTAAGCGGATTGTTAAGTGCGCAAACACCTAATTACCCTTATAGCGAAAATTTTGACGCTACAACAGTCGGTTCTATTCCTACTGGTTGGGCTACAGATGCGTTTGCAGTTATGGCAGGCAATCACGGGGTTAGTAATACACAAGCTATTACTGCCGAAATGAAAACAGGCCATACAGTAGATTCGCTTACTACGCCACCAATTGGGCCTCTTACAGCTTCATCTGTAATTACACTACAATATCGTATTGCAGCAAATGTTGGTGGTGTTTACCCACAACAAACTGCAGCGCTTGTAGCTGGAGATCAGATTTTATTAAAAGCTTATGTTACCACACCACCTTACTCTGCTTTTGGGTATATTACAGCCGCTACTATTAGCACTACTTCTAACCCAGCATTAACAAGTGGTTTAGCTTTTAGTACATTTTCTTATAGCACAAGTGCTTTACCGGTTTCTATTGCAGGAGATTATGCACAATTAAGAATTGTTATTCAAAGAGGCGCAACTTCAACAGCTGATTATTTTTTAGATATTGATAATGTTACAGTTCAAGACGCTACATCAGGAATAGCTACAAACGCAGCACATTTGCCTGCATTATCTGTATTTCCTAACCCAAGCAATGGTAATTTTACAGTGCTATTAAAAAATTATCAAGCCAATACTTCGGTTGAGGTAAGTGTTTATAATTACTTAGGTCAAAAAGTAAAAACAGTTAATGCTGAAGGTGCAGTTAATAATCAAATAAGCGTTAATACATTAGGTTTAGAAAAAGGAATGTATTTAATAGAAGTTAAATCGGGAAGTGAAGTTGCTAAAACAAAAATTCAAATTGATTAATAAAATTTCAAATACTAAAAACGGCACAG
>JBDTJJ010000228.1:0-3362 GCA_039935895.1 Bacteroidia bacterium
ATAAAATAGGCGTTCCAACTTTTACCGAATCGCCTTCTTTTAGATAAATAGTTTCAATAATTCCATTAACGGTTGCAAATGCCTGATATTGCTGATTACTTTTTAAAAATCCGGAAGCATAAACTGATTCCGTTATGGTAGAAATTATGGGCTTTACTTTTGTAGCTTTATTTTTGCAAGAAAAAATAAATAATAAAATAGTAAGATAAAAAAGTCTGTTCATATAGATTTAATTTAGATAGCTAATTATTTATGAGAGTGCTTTAAGTTGTTAATTCATTTACTATAAGCTTGGCGTTATTAATTTTTTGTTGTAATAATTTATTGATTTAATTACCTATTAATTTTTATACAAAAGTGGATATATATACATTTTAAAGTATTACAAAATTAATGTAAAGTTTTACATAATTCACAGCTTTATTAAGTCATATAAACCGTCGTATACTGTTTTTTTTTAATGAAAAGGAATTATTTCACTATCAACGAAACTAAATTGAATAGTGATATAAATACCCACCAGCACGGATATAAAATACGTGTTAAAGTGTATTTCATACTTCTTTTTAATAGTTGAGTTTTGTAAAAAAATAAAAACTATGAAAAAACAATTAATTACGCTAAGCGCTTTAATTTTAACAGGCGCAATAACTTTTACCGCTTGTAAAAAAACCACAACGCCAACACCTGCACCAGCCACTACTACTACCGGTGGCAGCAGCAGCCCATCAACAGCAACACCTGCAACACCATCTGATGCCAATGGTGTATTGGTAGCTTTAAAGTTGCACACAGGTACAACCACTAACATACCAGGCTACGGACCTTATACTACATTTATTAATATTGATGGCGGTATAGGCTTATTTCCTACAGCAGCAGGTGGTAGCACCTACCAAGATGCTGGTACGGTAACAATTAATACTACGAACCTGGATAAGCAAACCGATAACCAATACAATAAAATACAACAGGTAAACCAGGCCAATTTTAATATAAGTAACCAGGTTAAATGGACTGTTACAGGCAACACCAATGTACCTGCCGTAACTAATTTTACAAGCACAACACCGCCAGTATATGATACTACTTATTTTGCAGGTCTTTTAACTAGTAACACTATTACGCGCGCAAACGGGTTATCCTTCAACATAAATTCTTACGTAAGCAATAAGGTTAACGGAGATTCTGTTATATGTGTTTTAGTTGGCGGCGGAAGCACCAAACTAGTTAAAACAGTTTCTGCCTATGCCTCTAGCATGAGCTTTACAGCCTCTGAGCTTGCTGCTTTAAGCACTACCACAACAGGTCAGTTTCAAGTTACGCCATACCACCAGACAAACCAAACTTTTTCGGGTAAAAAATATTATTTTATCAGTGAACAGGCTTATGTAAAAACTGGCGTTACTATTAATTAATTTTTAAAGAGAAGAATAAAACTTCTTTTATTTAAGTTTTCAAAACAAAAAAGCTGTCTCGTAATATGAGGCAGCTTTTTGGTATTAAGGATTATGCCAAACAAATAATAAAAACTAAAACATGAGCTAAACAAAATGGAAAGCAACTTCCGTAATGAGATTATTTTCTATTAATTATTTGATAGAAATGTATTCCGCTTTAATTTTATTATTTTAGCCCTTATATCTTATTAATTTTTTACAATTAAATTAAATTACCTAATGAAAAGAAAATCTATCCTATTTCTAAGTTGTTTTTTGTTTTATACCGTACCTGCTTTTTTTCAAAACATTGATTCTTTAAAACAAGAATTAAAAAAAGCTACGCAAGATACTACTCGTGTTAAGTTATATGCAGATTTATCAAACGTTTGTGAATTAGAAGAAATGCCCGATTACCTTGACCCGTTAATGGTTATTTGTGAGAAGGAATTAAAAGTTAACACATCTTCGGGTTACTTGCATTCTTTTTATGCCACGCGCCTTGCCGTTGCGTTTAATAACATGGCTTTTTTAGCCAATCAACTCGGAAAAGTTGAAGTTGCATTAAGCAATTATGAAAAAGCCTTAGAAATAAATAAAAAAGAAAGTGATAAGAAAGGTATTGCCAGTTCTTTAAATAATATAGGATTCATTTATAGTAACCAAGGCAATATACCATTGGCTTTAGATTATTACCTGAAAGGATTAAAAATACAAGAAGAAATAAAAGATAAAGAAGGCATGGCTTTAACGCTAAACAATATTGGCGCTGTTTATAAAGGACAAAGAGACTTTGAAAAAGCGTTAGATTATTACTTAAGAAGTTTAAAATTAAAGCAAGAAATTAACGATAAGCAAGGGGTAGCTATTTCTCTTAACAACATTGGCCTGTTATTTAAAATTCAAGCCGGGATAATAGAAATTACAAACCCAACTGAATCAAAAACACTCATAAAAACAGCTCTAAACTATTACGACAAAAGTTTAAAAATTAGAGAAGAGATTAGTGACAAAAAAGGAATTGCAAATGTGTATAATAACATTGGCGTTATTTATGAAAATGATGGCGACCTGGGAAAGGCGCTTGAATATTATTTAAAGGGATTAACAATAAGAGAAAGCATTAAAGATAAAGAAGGAATAGCCCTTTCCTTTAACAGCATTGGCGCTATTTATCTTAAGCAACAAAATTACAGTCAGGCCGAAAGCTACGGCTTAAAAGCTCTTAAACTAGCTCAAGAACTTGGTTATCCTCAGGATATTGGTTACGCTGCGCAATCGTTATACGAGTTTTATAAACAACGTAATGATGGGATGAAGGCGCTTGTTTACTTTGAATTGTATGCCGTAATGAAAGACAGTATTAATAATACAGAAACACAAAAAGCAGGTGTGCAAAAGGAAATGGAATATGAGTTTGATAAAAAGGAAGCTTTAGCAAAGGCGGATCAAGACAAGAAGGATTTACTTGTTATAGAAGAAGCACATAGGCAAACCCTAATTCGAAATTCATTTATTGGCGGGTTTGTTTTAGTATGCATACTTGGGTTCGTTGTATTTAGAAGTTATAAGCAAAAACAAAAAGCAAATAAAGAATTAGAAGAAAAAAATATACTGATTGAAGAGCAAAAAAACGTGGTCGAAGAAAAGCATAAAGAGATAACTGATAGCATAAATTATGCCGAACGAATACAGCGTAGTTTCTTAGCCACCAAAGAACTATTGGATGAAAACTTAGGTGAGTATTTTGTTTTCTTTCAACCAAAAGATGTGGTGAGTGGAGATTTTTATTGGGCTAGTAAATTAAGCAACAATCAATTTGGTTTAGTAACCGCCGATAGCACAGGCCATGGGGTGCCGGGCGCCATCATGAGTATTTTAAATATTTCGTCGTTAGAAAAAGCAATAGAAATTGGTTTGCAT
>JBDTJJ010000229.1:0-3985 GCA_039935895.1 Bacteroidia bacterium
AGTTACAGGCCGATGAGGTTGCCATGGTTTGATTGTATTGCAAACCATTTTTTGATAACGAATTGCTTAAACCCGAAATATGTAAACTTTTGGTAGCATTTGGGTTTTGAAAAACAGGCTCGTTACCCATTAATTTACCTACCTTTTTTAAATCGCTGTAAGTTTCTGTCGGTGTTTTTTGTTGAGCCGTTACAGCAAAAGATAAACCCAATAAACCAATACATAGTAGTTTGTTCATGCTTTTTAATTTAAGTAAATATAATGTTTTTTTATCGGACTCAAAACTGTTAGTAATTGATAAATCTTATCATAACTGTAACTTTTTATCTACTTTTGAATTTCATTTTTAAAGAGAAGATTATATGAAAACAGTTTTAATAACAGGAAGCACTAGCGGTATTGGCTTAGGTATTGCAAAAGAATTTGCCAAAGAAAAATATAACATTGTTTTTAACGGATTAGAAACTAACGGTGCAGAAATAGCTGCCAATGTGGGTAAAGAATATGGCATAAAAACCATGTACTCACCTGCAAACATGCTAAAACCCGAAGAGATTAAAGCCATGATTGATGAAGCCATCAAAACATTTGGTTCGGTAGATGTGTTGGTAAACAATGCGGGTATTCAGTTTGTATCACCTGTGGAAGATTTTCCGGCAGATAAATGGAATGCCATTATTGCCATCAACTTAACATCGGCGTTTCATACCACGCAAAACGTTTGGAAACAAATGAAAGCTCAAAAATTTGGACGTATTATAAATATTGCTTCTGCGCACGGTTTAGTTGCTAGTGAGTTTAAAAGTGCTTATGTAGCGGCTAAGCATGGCCTAGTTGGTTTTACTAAAACCATTGCTTTAGAGGGCGCTCCTTTCAATATTACGGCAAATGCTATTTGTCCGGGTTATGTAAAAACACCTTTGGTAGAAAAACAAATTGCCGACCAAGCTAAAACGCATAACATTCCTGAAAGTGAAGTGATTAGTAAAATAATGTTGGAGAAGCAAGCTGTTAAAGAGTTTGTTACCGTTGAGGCTATTGGTAAATTAGCTGTGTTTTTAGCTCAGGACGATTCTAAAACTATTACTGGTACTGCTTTGCCAATTGATGGCGGTTGGACAGCTCAATAAGTACAAAACAAAAAGCAATATGCAGAGGGTTGCTATAAGTTAACTAAAGGTAATTCTGAACCGGCTAAGGCTTACTTTGAAGTGAAACATGACAACATTGTACTGAATCACGTCAACTCTGTACTGAATCATGCCAGCTCTGTACTGCATTATGGCTACTATTTATTGAACTATGATAGGTCTGTACTGAATCATGCCGACTCTGTAATGCATCTCGGCTATTCTAAAGTGCATCATGTTAATTCTGTACTGCATCATGTTAATTTTATACTGCATTGTGCTAATTCTATACTTCATCATGACAACTCTGTACTGGTTAGAATTATTTTCTTTTTCCTTTACGAAAAAGAAAGAAAAAGTCAAGAACGAACGCCAACATTCGCTGCGATTGCGCACAAAGGCTGCCCTGCTTGGCTATCTTCGCTCAAGTTCGCTCCGTTCGTTCACGCCTACCCCGGATAGATGTATATACGCTAGCTTTAGCTTAAATGAATTATAATAGAGGTTTAGGTTTAAGTGTTATACGCGACAAACGCATTGCTAAATCATCCTCGTTACCGCAAAAGCTCAAACGAGGACGAAAGGGGGCTTTTTTAAGCGTTACCGCTAAAGTTTAAAGGCGAGCGATCGGATTGTGTTATATGTATTTTATATCAGGTGGCATTCGTTTGGAAGAATCTTGATTCATCCCAAATGCAAACTCTGTTTTAAGCTCTTGTAGAATTTTAAAGCAAATGATGCAAACAGAATAGTCATAATGAGCGGGAGTAGGGATTTCAATTTTAGTTGCATTTATAATTTTGTCTAATGGCTCTTGTAGTTTAAATATCTTTTCAAAACCAAGCGCAATGCTGACTTCATTTGGATTTTTTCCTTTTGGAATTATTTGTAATTGTATATAATAAAAGCCTTTTTCTTCTGGGAATTCCAACATTATAGGGTCATTATGAAATGCGTCCTTAAGCAATGCTAAAAACTCGTTTTCATTATCTTTTTCGTATTCAATTTCCGGATAATGAATTTCAGGTAGACAGTCCATTAATAAGTTACCATCTTTCATTGCAAAGGTCATTAAATGAAAGTCACCTGTTGGAAGTTTATTAATTTCAAGATGAAGATATTTTTTATGTTTTCCTTCATTAGTAACAAAAGTCAAATGTCCGTTATGTTTAATAAAATCTTGACTTAAAGTAAGGTGGTCAAAATTATCGAGATTATAAAAGTCAGGAAAAAATGATATTGAACCGCCAGTATTGATAGTAAAGACGCCAAAAACTTTAACGTCATTGTCAATCTTTACATAAACTCTAATAATTTTCCCTGGGTGCTTTTTATCTTCAGTTAATTTACGAACCGACCTTTTGAAAACAGTTGGTTCACGGTCCTTGCGGAGGTTTTTTGTAACCACTGAACTTTTTAAGGTTATTTCTACTGTCGGCATAATTGTCGGTTAAAAATTACTTTTATTGCGATATGGCTTGGTGATAATATTAAAAAATACCAACCACGTTTACCGAAAACTTTATTTAAAGATACTAATTTTTGGTTGCCTCCTTCGTCCGGCTGCCATCATACTGCTAGTAGCAGTAGATTATTTATTCGCGTAAATTATCCTAATTAGTTTCTTTCCAAGAATAATCTCTTTGAAATAAAGGTACTTCATACGATTTGTCACCTTTAATTATGTCACCAAAATTTTTTGTAGTAGCGTTTAGTAAATTATTTAATGCCATATTTTTAAATTATTTGATTTTTTAATCGGTAGCAAATTGCCACTAGCTCTTCACTTAGTGTAATCATACAAACATTTATAATTAATTTCATTTGCCAAGCCTTACACAAACATAAACAAAAAAGCCAACCTGTAAACACAGTGGCTTTGTTATTGTTATGCTATTTTTTATTTTAACTCCGTAGGAGTTTAATCTTACTAGTTAAAAGTATATATATAAACAGCAGCTCCATAGGAGCGAAACATTATTCTATCCATTCGAAAACATATTTTTCTTCAAATTCAATTTTAAAATTATCTAATAGGGCAATGTATTCTTGTTTGAATGTTTTCTTTAAATGATGCTCCTCCTGATTATTGATATATGTAATAACATTATCTAATTGCGATTGAGAATAAGAAAATGCTCCAAATCCTTCCTGCCATTGAAATTTGCCTTTGACAAAACTTTTTGTATTAATCCATTTGGATGAATTTGCTTTAACATCTCTAATTAAATCAGATAAAGAAATATCAGGCTTTATACTTAATAAAATATGAATATGGTCGGGCATTCCATTAATAGCATATACTTTTTGATTTTTACCGTTTACAATGCCACAGATATATTTATATAATTCTTCTTTCCATTTTGTGTGAACAAGATTTTCTCTCCCTTTAACAGCAAACACCACTTGAATATATATTTGGGAATATGTGTTTGCCATTTTATTTCGCCCCTACGGAGCTCTATTTTATGTTGCGGTTTTTTTCTATTAAGATTAAACCCCTACGGGGTTAAGTAATTTCGCTTCTGCGGGTTTTATTTTATGTTGTAATGTTTTCTTTTAATATTAAACCCCTAAGGGGTAAACAAAAGTCTGATTTATTTTAGCATTAGCCTTACACAAACATAAACAAAAAAGCCACTACGTAAACGCAGTGGCTTTGTTATTGTTTCAGTGGCTGAGATTCCGAAACAAGTTTGGAATGACATACTGAGGTCGGAATGACATTAAAAATTAAGCCGGTACTTTAGCTAATTTCTTTTTAAGGTTAGTATCTAAAGCGTTTAAAAAATCTTCGGTGTTTAGGTAATCCTTGCCTAAAGTAACTTTGTTACCGTGTATGCAAACCGCTAAAT
>JBDTJJ010000230.1:0-4137 GCA_039935895.1 Bacteroidia bacterium
TTAGCTCACGTACGGAGGCAATAAATAAAATTTATAAAAGAGTGTTATAAACTTTACTACTAAAGTAGTATTTGATATTAATTAGCAGTTATAGACTTTTGTTCTAAACAAATAAAAAACATGAAAACAAAAATTACACTTATTTTAATTGCATTAGCTTATTTCGCTTTTGATACTTCGGCACAAATCAATTTACTCCATCAGTTTGGCGGTAATCCGGATGGTAAAAACCCTAAATGTTCTTTGGTTTCTGACGGAACATTCTTTTATGGAACAACAAATATTGGTGGTATTAATGACCTTGGGGCAGTTTTTAAAGTAATGCCTGATGGTAGTAATTATTCTAAACTAGTAGATTTCGATGGTGCTTTAAAAGGTAGTTTGCCTTATGGTTCCATATATACTGATGGAACATTTTTATATGGAATGACCTCGGAAGGGGGCACTAATAATATGGGAACTCTCTATAAAATTAAAAATGATGGCACAGGTTTTTTGAAACTACTTGATTTTGGAGGGGCACCTGTTAGTGGACAATACCATGGGCAAAACCCTACAGGTTCCCTTATTTTTGATGGAACTTACCTTTACGGAATGGTGAACAATGGGGATTATTTAGGTTTTGGAAATATCTTTAAAATAAAACCAGATGGAACCAGTTATACTGTTATTCACACTTTCGATGGTACACATGGTAGCCATCCAAGTGGCTCTCTTATTTTTGATGGTACTTTCCTATATGGAATAACAGAAAAAGGCGGCAGTAGCTCAAATGCTTTAGGAACTGTTTTTAAAATAATGCCTGATGGATCATCATTTTCTGTTCTCAATGAATTTACGGGTACTAATGGAAGCAATCCCCTTGGATCCTTGTTATTAGAAAGTGGTATCATGTATGGCTATACTTATGATGGAGGAACAAATAATACTGGAGTCATTTTTAAAATAATGCCTGACGGAACTGGATTTTCTAAACTCTTGGATTTTAGTTTAACTGAAAGTAATCCTTCTTATGGGGCTCTTGTTTCAGACGGAACATTTCTATATGGAATGACGAAACGTGGGGGAACAAATAATTTAGGTATAGTATTTAAAATAAAACCGAATGGGACAGGATTTTTAGATATGTTTAATTTCGATGTTACCAATGGAGCTTGGCCAGCAAGTTCGTTAATTTATGATGGAACTAATTTGTATGGTACTACAAATAGTGCCGGCATCAACAGTTCGGGAGTAATATTTCGATTTGATATGCTTACAGGCATATCAGAAATTAAAGACGAAAAAATGATTATTATTTATCCAAATCCATCAAATGGAGTTATCCAAATTAAAAGCGATGTGTCTGTAATTTCAGAGATTGAAATATCAAACTTAGTAGGAGAAAAAATTTATACATCTACTATAAATTCTAATAAAGCAGAAATTGATTTAAGTAAACAAGCCACGGGAGTTTATTTCATCCAAATAACCTCAATAGATAAAACCATCGCTATTAAAAAAATTATACTTCAATAAATTCCACATTTAAAAACAAAACACCATGAAAACAAAAATTATTATTGAGTAAGACGCAGAGAAGGTAAACAAAACCAACCCATAACAACAAACAATAGTGGAGTCCAGCTACCACTTAAAAAAGCGGGGCGTATTCCGAAAAGCCTTATGAGTAGGGAAAAAAAATCACAATAAAATGAAAAAGTATTTAATGTTTTGTATAGCTATATTATTAATAAGTAGCTCAATTAAAGCTCAAACTAATTATGTTACATTCACAAATAGTGGTGTCGATGTAATTCAAGTGCCTCCAAATAACGCATTAAACTTTCAAGGAGATTTTACAATTTCTTTAAAAGTAAGATTTGATGATGTTACTTTTTGGAATATGCTATTTAATTACGCTACTAGTGGTGGCCTTGAGTTTAGCTATACAGGGAGTAATTCTTATAACCCTCAAACGCTGCAATTTACAACAGATGGAAGTTCTGCTAATGTAACTCATGCCCAGCCATGGCAGCCAATTAATAACACTTGGTATCACATAGTATTATCTAAACAAGGCAGTGTATACGCAACATATATTAATAATGTGTTATTAGGAACAAGTAGTTCAGCTGCCTCTATACCTAATTTCAGCTCACAAAATTTTAGGATTGGCAACTACATGAGTGGTGGTCTTTATTTTATGGGTAACATGGATGAGGTAAGCATTTGGAATATCGCATTGTCACCAACTTTTATAAGCACAACTTTATCGAACCCTTTACTAGGCAATGAAAGCGGGTTAATACTATATTATAATATGGATACGATAGGTGCTGGAGCTGGCATTGTAGTTAGAAACAAAGCACTTTCAACAGGTAGTGCATTAAATGGTATTACTGTCGGGACTTCAACCACACCTTATTTTACTTCGCTGACAACAGCAGTACGTTTAGTAAATTACAATACTAAGACTAGTATTTATCCGAACCCTTCCAATGGTATTTTTTCAATAACATTAGAAAATAAAATTTTAAATATTGAAATTAGAAACATACTGGGCGAACGTATTTATACTAAACAAATAAGCTCTAATGATAATCATATTGATTTATCAGGCAACCCAAAAGGCGTTTACTTTTATCAAGCAACGGATGAACATTCAAACATAACAACAGGTAAAATTATTTTGGAATAATAAAATTATATTAATTAAAAGACGGAACCGAAAAGCCATACGTGTAGGAAATATTTTAATCTCTTAAACACATGAAAACAAAAATTATTATTATTGCAACAGTCCTTAGTTTAAAATTAACAGATGCTTCGGCACAAGGACTATATGCAGGATTAAATGGCGGCTATGGGTTTAATTTAGCTTCACAAAATTTAGCTGTTAACAACGCTAATGGCAATGGCACAAGCAATAGCTACGAACTGGTGAAAGGATCTTTTGGAAAAGGGGTAAATTTTGGTGCGAACGTTGGATATATGTTTAATAAAAATATTGGTGCAGAATTAGGTATTTCCTATTTATTAGGTTCAAAATTTGAAAGTACATTCTCTAAAGGTGTTAATTATTATACTAGAAATCAATTCTTATCAGGTAAAATGCTTCGTTTAATGCCATCCATCAGAATCACTTCAGGTGAAGGAAAACTAAAGCCATACTTGCGTTTAGGAATAGTAATTGGATTAGGTGGCAAAATAACAAGTACTGAAACTGAAGTATTTACTGGCGCTTCTCCCACTTCAGAAACAACGTGGGAGTATAAAGGCGGAGTCTCCTTTGGTTTTGCAGGAGCAGTTGGCCTTAATTATCAGATCAGTAATAAAATTGCTGTATTTGGCGAATGTGGATTCATCAGCCAATCATGGGCTCCAACAAAAGGCGTATTAACAAAAGACAATCAAAATGGCGTTGATGTATTACCTACGCTTACTACGAGTCAAAAACAAACCGATTTTGTAAGTAAATACAGCGAATCTTTTGTTACTCCTGCTAATACATCCGAACCAAGTAAACAATTAAAAGCATACTCTCCATTTAGTAGCCTTGGATTCAATATAGGTATTCAATTTAATTTTGGTAAGAAAGAATAAATCTCTTTTTCAATACAACTATAAACTGATGTTTAAACCTAATGCTTAAAGTAGTAAACAAGCTGGATAGGTTATTTCACACAAATAACTTCAACAGATAAAACCATCACTATTAAAAAAATCATACTCAAATAAACCACACATTCAAAAACAAAAACATGAAAACAAAACAACTCATTAGTATTCTTTCTATCAGTACACTTTTAAGTACAAACGTTTTTTCACAAAACATAATTGAAAAACAACAAGAGCTTTCTAAAAAAGCAGGTAAAGGCTATTTTTATGATGCACTGCAAAACACGCAAACCGGCGAGGTAGAAATTACCTATAAATTCAAAAATAAATCGAAGGACGTACAAGGTGCTTATGAAACTTATTACTTTGATAAAAATTTAGCTTTTATTAAACAAGAAGAAAGTACCACTTTAAAATCTGATGTGACAGATAAACCCGATTATACTAAAAGTTTTGTGTATGCAACCGTTGGAGGCTGCAACTCGTTTAATATACTAAGTACCAAATTGCATCTATCTAAATTAACGTACGAGTATA
>JBDTJJ010000231.1:0-3925 GCA_039935895.1 Bacteroidia bacterium
GGTGCTCGTTGTTTCTAATTTAATTGCATTACTACTACAAAGTTTTTCAGCGCGCTTAGGTATCGTTACCGGAAAGGATTTAGCGCAGGCTTCGCGCGATATGTATCCACCTGTCATTAATTTTTGCCTATATATTTTTGCCGAAATTGCCATTGCTGCCTGCGATTTGGCCGAAGTATTGGGAATGGCTATTGGTTTAGAATTATTATTTCATTTCCCATTATGGCTCGGAATTTCCATTACCATATTTGATACTTTTTTACTCCTATTTTTACTCAAAATTGGCATACGAAAAGTAGAGGCTTTCATCATCGGATTAATTTCTGTAATAGGCGTTTCATTTTTAATTGAATTGTTTTTTGCCAAACCAGACATTACACAAATTGCTGGCGGATTAATTCCAACCTTTAAATCAAATGAAGCTGTTTACGTTGCCCTTGCCATTCTTGGCGCAACCATTATGCCTCACAATTTATACCTGCATAGTTCATTAGTACAAACACGCAAATTTAAACGTACACCCATCGACATAAAAAAAGCCATTCGTTTTAACAATATAGATTCTGCCATTGCATTAAATCTCGCTCTATTTGTAAACGCATCTATTTTAATTTTATCAGCCTCTGCATTTTTCTCTCACGGTTTATTTGGCGTAACCGAAATACAAGATGCTTATAAATTTTTACAGCCTCTATTAGGAAGTTCGCTTGCACCAATTTTGTTTGCAGTCGCTTTAATTGCATCCGGACAAAGCAGTACAATTACAGGCACACTTGCCGGACAAATTATTATGGAAGGGCATTTGCAATTGCGTATTCAGCCTTGGTTACGTAGGTTAATTACACGTATGTTGGCCATCATTCCTGCATTATTAACTGTTCTATTAATGGGCGAAGGTGCTACCGGAAATTTATTAGTCTTCTCACAATTTATATTAAGTTTACAATTACCATTTGCAATCATTCCACTAATTTATTTTGCAGGAAACAAAAAAATAATGGGCAATTTTGCCGTAACTCCTTTTTACAAAACGCTGGCTTGGATTTCAACCATTTTAATAACCGGATTAAACTTTTATTTTGTGCTTATTCAAACCAACGAGTGGGTGCACGATGATAGCATCTCTTTTACTGCCAAACTTTCACTTTCGTTAGCTTGTTTACTAGTCTTTACCGTTTTAGCATTTGTTATTATCTATCCAATTTTACAGAAAAATAAAAAACAAAAATCATTTACGCTACATCAACAATTTCGTTTACAATTAAAAGAAGTAGCCGTACCAAAAAACATTTTTATCTCTTTAGATTTTTCTTCGGCAGATAATAAAGCTTTAAACTATGCGCTAACATTAGGTGGAAAACAAGCTAGCTATAAACTTTTACATATTGTAGAAACTCCGGGCGCTATGATATATGGCGCAGAAACGCAAGATTTTGAAACGCTAAAAGACATTGAAATAATTGAAAAATATATTGTCAAATTAAAGGAACAAGGTATTAATGCAAGTTATTTAATTGGATACGGAAGTCCGAAAAAAGCTATACCAGAACTGGTAAACAAACACGGCGCCGATATGTTAGTTATGGGTACGCACGGCCACAGTGGCTTTAAAGATATACTACTTGGTACAACCGTTGAAGATGTTAGACATAATATTTCTGTGCCTTTAGTAATTGTATAAGTTTACAAACTTATTCCTTTCAACATATTTAGTTTTTTACAAAGCAGTTTACTTTCCTCAAAATTCAATGTTTGTTGTCCATCACTGGCAGCTTCTTCGGGTACTTCATGTACTTCGTAAATTACACCATCTGCACCAGCAACAGCACTCGCCAAAGCAATTTTGCTCACGTAATCTCTAATGCCAACTCCGTGAGAAGGATCTGCAATAACGGGCAAATGCGTTTTGTCTTTTAAAACTTGAATAGCATTTATATCAAACGTATTTCTATATGCGTTTTCAAATGTACGTATGCCGCGTTCGCATAACATTAGTTTTTCGTTTCCGGCACTAAAAATATATTCGGCACTTTGCAACAATTCATCAATAGTTCCGCTCATACCTCGTTTAATTAAAACAGGTTTATCAATCTCGCCTAATGAATCCAATAAATTAAAATTTTGCGAGTTGCGCGCACCAACCTGAAACACATCTACATAATCGTGCATCTCTCTAATTTGCGAAACCTGCATCACTTCCGTAATTATTTTAATTCCATTCTCTCTGCAAATACTCGAAAACATTTTCAATCCTTCAATACCCAAACCTCTAAATGCGTAAGGCGAACTACGTGGTTTAAAAACACCACCACGCATAATTCTAATATTATTTTCTTTTAAATGAGCTACAATTTTTTGTACTTGTGTTTCATTTTCTATCGAACACGGGCCAGCCATTATCGATAATTCATCACCGCCAATTACAACGCCATCGCCTAAATCAATACTACTGTAATTTACTTTCCACTTGCGCGATACCAATTTATAACTATCGCTAACTCTGTGTACATCGCGTACACCAGAAAGATTACCAATTAACCTAATGTCAAAATCTTGCTTGCCAATACACACCAAGTATTTACCAAATTGTGTACTGACTTCGGTCGCTTTATAATTAATACTTTTTATCTCATCAAGTATTTGTTGCTTTTGGTTCTCGCTAATTTGTTTTTCTAATTGTATAATCATAATTTTTTGTTTTAATAGTTAATTATCTTTCATTATAAATTTCCGTCATACTGAGCTTGTCGAAGTATGGGCGTTACGGCGTTTTGTCATTTCGAGCGAAGTCGAGAAATCTCTGCGCCGTCGGGCTTTGCGTTTCAAGTTTTGTTGGTTACAACAAAAGCTTTTCACTGCAATCCCTAACGCAAATTTTACTATTGGTTTATTTTTTCTTTTATAATTATTTTATCAATAAAATTTTTAACTGCTAATTCTGTTTCTTGTTCATTTTCTAAAGCCTTTACAAAAGCGCTGCCAATTATGGCTCCATTTGTATGTAAGCAAGCTTTATCAAAAGTTTCTTTATTTGAAATACCAAAACCCGCCAACAAGGCATTTTTTAATTTATACCCTTCAATTCGTTTAAAATATGTTTGTTGTTCTTCACTAAAATTAGTTCTCGCACCAGTTGTTCCGCTTGTAGCAACCAAATAAATAAACCCGTCAGATAAGTCATCAATCTTTCTAATTCGTTCTTCATTGGTATCAGGTGTTATTAAAAAAATATTTTTAATATTATATTTTTCAAACAAAATTTTATAATGTAGTTCGTATTCTCTCATTGGCAAATCAGGAATAATCAATCCGTCAAATCCATTTTCAGCAGCTCGTTTTAAAAATTTCTCAACGCCGTATTGTAATAAAGGGTTTACATAACCCATCAGCACCACCGGCATCGTTATATGTTGACGCATGTTTTTAGTCTGCTCAAAAAGCAAATCTAAATTCATTCCATTTTGCAAAGCAATTTCGCTGCTATGCTGTATAACAGGTCCATCTGCCAACGGATCAGAAAATGGCATTCCTAGTTCTATCATATCTGCACCGTTCTTTTCCAAAGAAGATAAAATTTCCATCGTGCTATTCAACTTAGGAAAACCTGCCGTAAAATAAATTGATAAAATATTTTTACTTTTCTTTTTAAATAATTCTTTAATTCTGTTCATTGCAATTAATTTATATGCTTCATATAAGTTTCCAAATCTTTATCTCCGCGTCCGCTTAAATTCAAAACAATAGTTTCACTTTCCTTAAACTTAATTTTCTCCAATACAGCCAACGCGTGCGAACTCTCTAAAGCAGGTATAATACCTTCCAGCTTGCATAATAAAAAAGCTGCCTGCAAAGCTTCATCATCTGTAATGCTTAAAAATTCACCACGTTTAGTTTCGTGCAAATGTGCGTGCAAAGGCCCAATACC
>JBDTJJ010000232.1:0-4120 GCA_039935895.1 Bacteroidia bacterium
CAAAATACGATAAAATAGTAGCGTTGTTTACATGCCCCATTTTATCAATATCTACAAAGCGTATTTGTATGGGTGTACTGTGTTTATAATCCGTTATATTAATTTTTGAAAAATCTCTTTTGGCCATGGTTGTAAAAGTAAAAAAACGCTCCGATTATACTAAACTTAATCTTTAAGGTAACTAATGCTCATTTTTAACTACAACTAGTTTATACAATGTTTGCTTAATATTAATTATATGTTATTAATGGTAAAATGCGTTAAACCCTATTTCATATCTCTATAAAATAGGCAATCAATTCATTATCAATATTATTTAAAACAATACTTAACAATTACATAACATTAAGGAAATGTAATAAAAACATAAGTGTAGCAAATTTGCAACATCAAATTAACATTAAACTAACATTAACTTAATAATGATAAAATTTAAAACTCATGGATTAAAGGTAACAACGGCTTTATTAGTTTGTTTGTTTATCAGTAACATATCAATTGCTCAGTTTGGCGATAAAATGAAAAATGGCTTAAATTTTTACTTAGATAGTAAAGATAGCTCTCGTTTTATTAGAATGAATATGGTTACTCAGTTATGGGCGCGTTACACCGAAAACAATGCGCTTACACAGGTTAGTGGTTATAACCAAGCTAATACAAGTGATGTTAGTTTAAGACGTGCACGATTAATTTTAAGCGGACAACTAACCGACCGCATTTCGTTTTTTACCCAGTTTGGCGAAAACAGTATTAATTATACTTCGGCACGTAAAGCAGGTGCTTTTTTTCATGATATAACTGCCGATTACGCTGTTATTAAAAGAGCTTTTTATTTTGGTATGGGATTAAACGGTTGGAACGGACCTTCACGTTTCTCTAACATATCTACCTCAAGTATTATGGTTTTAGATCCTCCTGGTTTTCAGGAAGTAACAAACGATACGTATGATCAATTTGTTCGTCGTTTTGGTGTGTATGTAAAAGGTAAAATTGGTAAGTTAGATTATAGAATATCTGCCGCAAAACCCTTCATTTCTCAAAATGGTTCGGGTATTAATCCCCTTAATCCAAATGGTGGTAATACAGCAACAACCAGTTACGCTACTTTTTCTACCTTGCCGCCGCAACCTGTTTATCAGGGCTATTTTATGTACCAGTTTTTAGATGAAGAAAGTAATTTCGGTCCTTCAACTACCGGGACTTACCTAGGCAAAAAAAGAATTTTTAATATTGGCGCAGGTTTTTATTATCAGCACAATGCTATGATGTTAAATACACAAACCTCTAAAACTGGCAAAGCAGATACCTTAAACCAAGATATGTTTCATGTAGCGGTTGATGTTTTTTATGATGCGCCAATTAATAAAGAAAAAGGTAATGCTATTAGTATTTACGCATCTTATTCAAATTATAATTATGGTAAAAACTTTATACGCGTGCAAGGTGCTGATAACCCAGCAACAGGTGCTAACACAGCTGCTTTAAAAAACACGGCCAGCACAAATGGTGTTACACCTTACGATAAACAAAATTATGGCAACGCAGTGCCTTACTTAGGCACAGGCAATGTTTTATACGCGCAAGTTGGCTATAAATTAAAAGATAAACTTTTTGGCAATCAAGGTACTTTGCAGTTTTTTGGTAATTGTCAGTATGCAGTTTATAACGCCTTGTCAGATCCTATGTTGCTTTGGGATGCCGGCGTTAACTGGCTTATTAAAGGACATAACTCTAAATTTACTTTAGATTATCAAAACCGACCATACTTTACCGAAAATAATATTGGTCAGTTAAAACAAAAAAATAGGTATGGTTTAGTGGTTTTGCAATATCAAATTTCATTTTAACTGATTAACTTAACAATTAGTTAACATCATTAATTAAAAAAAGACACACTTTTGAACCGAATTAATTTCAATTAAAAAAATTAAAATACTATGGCAACAGGAATAATCATTTTACTCGTAGCATGTCTTATACTGGCTTGTACTTTTGAGTTTGTAAACGGCTTTCACGATACAGCAAATGCGGTAGCAACCGTAATTTACACCAACACCTTAAAACCAACCCATGCTGTAGTTTGGAGTGGTTTAATTAATTTTATAGGTGTGCTAACGGGTGGTATTGGTGTGGCAATGGGCATTGTAAATTTATTACCTGTCGAAACCCTTACAGATTCTAGTTTGGCACATGGCATGGCAATGGTATTTGCATTGTTATTAAGCGCCATCATTTGGAACGCAGGTACTTGGTATTTAGGCATTCCGTCATCATCATCGCATGCACTTATAGGGTCTATTTTAGGTATTGGTTTAGCATTTTATTTCATTAACGGTAAAGATTCTGTTAACTGGGGTAAAGCACAAGATATTGGCTTATCGCTTTTAATATCTCCCATGGTTGGTTTTGCATTAGCCATTATAATCATGTTTGTTTTTAAACGATTAATAAAAGATGATGCCATTTATAAAGAACCTATTCCGGGTGTGAGACCTCCTTTTTGGATTAGAGTTATCCTTACAACTACGTGTACATTGGTTAGCTTTTTCCACGGACAAAACGATGGACAAAAAGGCGTTGGCTTAGTCATGCTTATTTTAATTGGCTTGGTACCGGGCTATTTCGCTATAAAAGATACACAAGATCTTAGAGATACGTACAAACAAATGAGCCACGTTACCGAGTTAGTTTATAAAATTGATACCACTAAATTATCTGAAAAAGAAAATGTAGATATTTTAAAAACCAAAGCTCGTTGTGCAGATTTACTAAGCATTCTTAACAACAAAAAAAGTGTTTCCGAAATCGATTCGGCACATCGTTTTGAAGTTAGAAAACACATTATCCTTATTTCTAAAAGCGCAGAAAAAGTTGGCTTTGGCGAAAACTCTTCGTTAAGCATTAAAGAAAAAGACGATTTAAAAGCCACCATTAAAGAATCTAAAAAAATAACCGATTACGCGCCAGAGTGGGTAATCATCATGATATCCTTATCATTAGGTTTTGGCACCATGATAGGTTGGAAACGTATTGTAAAAACAATTGGCGAAAAAATTGGTAAACAACACATGAGCTATGCACAAGGCGCTTCAGCCGAGTTAGTAGCTTCTGCAACTATTGGTATGGCATCAGCATGGAATTTACCGGTAAGTACCACCCACGTATTATCATCGGGTGTGGCAGGGGCTATGGTGGCTAAAAAAGGCGTAAAAAACCTTCAACCGCAAACCATTAAAACCATATTTATGGCCTGGGTTTTAACCTTACCTGTAACTATGTTACTTTCTGGAGGCTTGTTTTTATTATTCCGTTGGTTGTTTTAAACACATTTAACTTTCAAACCAAGAGCCTCGATTTATTCGGGGCTTTTTTATGCCATTATGATTTGTATTTTTGAAGCCACCAATTTCATCTAATCATGCAACAAACCCTCAATTTCTTAAAGAAAATTAAAAAGAATAATAACCGCGAATGGTTCGAAAAAAACAAACCACTTTATTTAGAAGTAAAGCAAGCGCACGAAGAAGTGGTGCAACAGGTAATTAACAACATTGCCAAATTCGACCCTAAAATAGCAGGACTTGAAGCTGCAAAAACTACGTTTAGAATTTATAAAGATGTACGTTTTTCTAAAGATAAAACACCGTATAAATCTAACATGGGTGCAAGCATAAACCCGGGTGGCAAAAAAAGCGATATACCCGGTTATTATTTACACGTAGAACCCGGCAATTCTTTTTTAGCGGGCGGTTGCTTTATGCCAATGCCAGATAAATTGGCTGCAATTCGACAAGAAATTGATTACAACTATGCCGATTTTAAAAAGATACTTGCCAATAAAGAATTTAAAAAATACTTTGCCGGTATAAGCGATGAAGGTAAGCTTGTAAACCCGCCAAAAGGCTACGATAAAGAAAACCCGGCTGTTGAAATCTTAAAAAATAAAAGCTTTATACTCGTACATAACATTGATGATAAAATGGTGCTAAGTAAAGATTATCCAAAACATGTTGCTACTATTTTTAAAGCCATGCACCCTTTTGTTTTGTTTTTACGCGAAGCGATGAAGTAAGATAAATAAACCTTACTTAATACAACCCAACTCTTTACCAATTTTAGC